>NZ_BAAAQX010000016.1:0-251800 GCF_039531895.1 Nonomuraea monospora | reverse complement strand
GCGGAGGCGGCGCGAGCGGAGGCGGCGCGAGCGGAGGCGGCGCGAGCGGAGGCGGCGCGAGCGGAGGCGGCGCGAGCGGAGGCGGCGCGAGCGGAGGCGGCGCGAGCGGAGGCGGCGCGAGCGGAGGGGCGACGGCGGCGGGAGGGTGGCCGACCGAGCGAAGGTGGCGGCTGGAAGAGGGCGTGCGAGCGCGGGGGCGGGGGGTTAGCGGGGTTTGAGGCGCAGCTTCCATCTCGTGATCTGCTCGGCGGCCCGTTGCCGGTCCACCCTGGCCTCCATCCGGCCCTGGGAGGCGAGTCGCCGGTCGCCGGCGCTGGCCGTCCGGTCGCGGGCGCTGGCGTCCCGGTCGTTCGCGCTGGAGCGCCGGTCGGCAGCCTCGCCGCGCCGGTCCTGCACGTCCTGGTGTTCCGCCTTCAGCCGGTCGGAGCGCATCGCGGCCAGTTCGACGCGCAGGGCGGCGCGGTCCATCCGGTTGCGTTCCCTGTCGGCGGCGGCCAGGGTCCTGGCCTCGGACAGGAGCCGCCACTCCTCGCGGACGGCGGGCGGTGCGTCGCGGAGCGCGGCCTGGCGGAGTGCGGCGGCCTCGTCGCGCTCCTCGGCGGCGCGGTCGCGGCTTTCCGCCGCCCACAGCAGGTCGTGCAGGCGGCGGTCGCGCAGGTCTTCGGCTTCCCGCACCTGCTCCAGGTGCCGTTGGCGCAGGTGGGCTGCCTTGTCGCGGGCGTCGGCCAGGTCGTCGCGGTGCCGTGCGACCTGGTCCCGCTCCTCGGCGGCACGGTCGCGCGCCCTGCCCGCGGCGTCCCTCCGCTCGGCGGCGTGGTCGCGGGTGCCGACCTCCCGCGTCACGGACGGCTCGCCCTCCGGCGCTCCGGCCTGCTCGTCGTGCGCAAGAGATCGGCCCTCCGCCGTTCCGGCCTGCTCGTCGTGCGCACGAGATCGGCCGTCCTGGGCGTCGGGCTGCTCGCCCCGCGCGTCGGGCTGTTCGCCCTGCCTCGCATCAGGCGGCTGCTCGCCTTCCCACGTCTCAGGCTGCTCGTCCCTCTGAACGTCCTCGCCCGCCATCGCCGTCTCCACTGCTGGCCGTCCCTGCCTCCAGTGTGCCCCTAACCTGGGGGCGACGGCTGACATTTCGTGGTTACGGAGCTACCAGGCCACCTCCAGGGAGCTGAGCCCGTACACGACGGAGGACGAGCGGAACTGCGGCGCGGTGTCCGTGACGCGCAGGTTGGGGAAGCGGTCGAGCAGGGCGGGGAAGGCGATCCGCAGCTCCATGCGGGCCAGCGGCGCGCCCAGGCAGTGGTGGACGCCGTGACCGAAGGCGAGGTGGCCGGGGGCGCCGCGCTTGAGGTCGAAGGCGTCCGCGTCCGGGAGGAACGAGGGGTCGCGGTTGGCGGCGGGCAGGGTGACGAGCACCTGGTCGCCCTGCTGGATCCGCTGGCCGCCCACCTCGGTGTCGACGGTCGCGACCTTGGTGGTGCCCGAGTTGACGATGCTGAGCCAGCGCAGCAGCTCCTCGACGGTGGCGTCGATCCGCTCCGGCTCCTTGCGCAGTAAGTCGAGCTGCTCGGGGTGGCGCAGGAGGGCGAGCGTGCCGAGGGAGAGCATGTTCGAGGTGGTCTCGTGCCCGGCGAACAGCAGCAGGCCGCCGATCCCGACCAGCTCGTCGGTGGACAGGTCGTCGCCGTGCTCGCGCACGAGCATGCCGAGGAGTTCCTCGCCCGGGTCGGCCTGGATGCGGGCGATCAGGCTCTCCATGTACGCGCGCTGCTCGAACTGCAGCATCATGCGCTGCTCGCCCGGCAGGCTCATGTCGAGCATCCTGGCGGTGCGCTGCTGGAAGCCCTCGCGGTCCTCGTACGGGACGCCGAGCAGCTCGCAGATCACCAGCGACGGGATCGGCAGCGCGAACGACGGCACCAGGTCGGCGGGCGCCCCCGTGGCCTCCAGCGCGTCCAGGTGCTCCTCGACGATGCGGCGGATCCTGGGCTCCAGCCGGTTGATCCGGCGGATCGTGAACTCCGGCGTGAGCATCCTGCGCAGCCGCGTGTGCTCGGGCGGGTCCACGCCCAGCAGGTTGCCCGCGCGTACCTTGGCGAGCTGCTCCTCCGTCATGGGCGGCGCGCCGGGCAGCCGGGCGATGTTCTGCTGGGCGATCTTGAACCGCTCGGAGTCGCCGAGCACCTCGCGGACGTCGGCGTGGCGCGTCACCAGCCAGGCCTCCGTGCCGAACGCCGTCGTGACCCGTTTGACCCGATCCTCGTCCCGCGCGGCCGCCAGCTCCGGTGCCGGATGGAACTCCACCCGCCGCATGTGCAACGGCATCGTCGAGGTCTCGCTCATATGCAGCCCCTGGGTGATCGTCAATTTTTCGTAGCACGGTACTGATGCTTGCGACCGTTCACTAGTTGCGAGTTTCAATCGTTGTGAGCTCGTACCACGGCCATGACCCCAGGCGTGCGCGGGCTTCCTTGACGCGGGCGCGACAGGCCGAGGACTATTTCTGGGTTCATCTGGACGAATAGGACTTCCATGGATCTGGTAAGGCAAGTTCCCGACTCCGTGCCCGTGCTGATCGCCGGAGGCGGGCCCGTCGGCCTGGCGACCGCCGTGGAGCTGGCCCACCACGGCGTGCGCTGCCTGGTGGTGGAGCCTCGGGAGACGGTGTCGTGGCTGCGGCCACGCGCGAAGACCACCTCGGCCCGCTCGATGGAGCTGCTGCGCAGGTGGGGGCTGGCGGAGACGGTGCGCTCGCGGGCGCCGCTGGCGGTGTCGTGGTCGGACGAGGCGGTGTTCGTCACCGGGCTGCTGGGCCGCGAGATCACCCGCATCGGCGGCTGCTTCGGCCTCGACCTGGTCGGCTCCGACCTGGCGGCCGAGCCCGGCCAGCAGGTGCCGCAGCCGCTGGTAGAGGAGGTGCTGCGGGAGGCCGTCGGCGACGCGCTGCTGACCGGCTGGCAGGTGGCCGGCCTCCAGGAGGACGCCGGCGGGGTCACCGTGCGCATCACGTCCGGCGACCAGGAGCGGGAGGTACGCGCCCAGTACGTCGTCGGCTGCGACGGCCCGCGCAGCGTGACCAGGGCCGCCATCGGCTCCCGGTACGAGGGCCGCCAGGACGCGCGCCCCAACTTCAACATCGTCTTCCGCGCCCCCGGCCTGGCCGAACGCATGCCGCACGGGCCCGCCGTGCACTACTGGGTGCTGAACCCGGCCCAGCCCGGCATGCTCGGCCGCCTCGACCTGAAGGACACCTGGTGGTGCATCGCCCAGGGCGTACGGGCGGAGGACGCCGACCCCGTCCGCCTGGTGCGCAACCTCGCGGGCGAGGACATCGAGGTGGAGGTCCTGGCCACCGACCCGTGGACGGCGCGGATGCTGCTGGC
Source organism: Nonomuraea monospora (assembly GCF_039531895.1). Classification (NCBI taxonomy): domain Bacteria; kingdom Bacillati; phylum Actinomycetota; class Actinomycetes; order Streptosporangiales; family Streptosporangiaceae; genus Nonomuraea; species Nonomuraea monospora. The sequence goes on along the minus strand of NZ_BAAAQX010000016.1, from coordinate 248,423 downwards.
CGACCGGTACGCGAGCGACCGCGTGTTCCTGGCGGGCGACGCGGCCCACCAGAACCCGCCCTACGGAGGTCACGGTTTCAACACGGGCATAGGCGACGCGGTCAACATCGGCTGGAAGCTGGCCGCCGTGCTGCTCGGGTGGGCTCCGGCGGGGCTGCTGGGCACGTACGAGAGCGAGCGCAGGCCCATCGCCGCCGACACCATCGAGGCCGCCGCGAGCAACATGGCGACGCTCGCGCCCGAGCTGGCGGATCCGGCGCTGATGGGGGGCGAGGAGGAGTTCGAGAAGGTGCGGCCGGCGGTGGCCGAGGCGGTGCTGCGGACCAAGGACAGCGAGTTCCACAGCCTGGACCTGGTGCTGGGCTACACCTACGCCGGGTCTTCGATCGTCTCGTCAGGGGCCGGGGAGCGGCTGCCGCACCGGTGGCTGGCTCCTGGGGAGTCCCTGTACGACCGGCTGGGGCCGGGGTTCAGCCTGGTCGGGGATCAGCGGTCGCCCGGGGCCGCCGTGGTGGTGGCGGAGGCTCAGGAGCTGGGGGTGCCGTTGCGGGTGGTCGATCTGCCTGGGGAGCCGCTGGCGCTGGTGCGGCCGGATCAGCATGTGGCCTGGAGGGGCGGGGACCCGTCGGGGGCGATGCGGATGGCGCTCGGGCACGGGCGTTGACGTCGTAGGGGCCGTAGGGCTGTGCTGATCACAGCCCTACGGCAGACAGTGAGTCTTGCTGAGGGGCGGACGCGGTCCGGCGTGGGAGCAGGAAGCAGGCCAGCAGTGCCACCCCGAACAGCACCGCCCCGATGAGCAGGCTCGTCCGCGTGGCGGCGGCGAAGTCGCCGTCGGCGGCCAGCCGCCCGAAGAACGCCGTCCCCACGGTCGCGGGCCCGGCCGCCATGCCGAGCTGTACGACGGTGTTCACGGTCCCTGACGCGGTCCCGGCGTCGCCCGCCCCGGCCCCGGCCAGCGTGATCAGCATCAACGACGACGCCCCGAGCCCCAGCCCGGCCCCGTACAGCAAGACGGGGACGACGAGCTGCCACGGCGTGAGGCCCGCGCCGAAGTGCGTCACGACGAAGCTCATCGTGACGGCCCCGGCCAGCAGCAGCACCAGCCCGGCCATCGGCAGCCTGCGGCCCAGCCGGGGCACCAGCGGCATGCCGACGCCGTTCCCGGCCACGATCCCGACGGTCGCGGGCAGCATGGTCAGGGCCGCCTTGAGCGGCGAGTAGCCCAGCCCCTCCTGCAGATGCAGCGTCAGGACGAAGAACGCGCCCATCCCGCAGTAGAAGATCAGCATGACGAGCAGCCCGGCCGACATGCCCCGGTCGCGGAACATGCCGATCCTGATCAGCGGCTCGCGCCCGTTCCGCTCCCGTCCGCGCTGCATCGCCACGAACCAGCCGAGCAGCGGCACGGCGGCGGCCATCAGCAGGAACGCCCAGCCGGGCCAGCCCAGCTCCCGCCCCTGCACCAGCGGGTAGAGGACGGCGAGCAGGGCGGCGGCGAGCACGAGCACGCCCGGGACGTCGGTGCCGCCGCGCCCGGTGCGGCGGGGGGCCGGCATGACGAGGGCGGCGCCGACGACGGCGGCCAGCGCGATCGGCACGTTGATGAAGAAGATGGTCCGCCAGTGCCAGCCGAACAGGTCGGCCTGGGTGAGCAGCCCGCCCAGCAGCGGCCCGGCCAGCCCGCCGAGCGGGAACGTCATCCCGTACAGCCCCATCGCCTTGCTCTGCTCGGACGCGGGGAACTCGGCGTGGACGAACGCCAGCACCTGCGGCACCATCAGCCCGGCGAACGCGCCCTGCGCGACGCGGGCGAGCAGCAGCACCGTGACGTCCGGCGCGAGCCCGGCGGCCAGCGAGGCGAGGCCGAACCCGGCGGTGCCCAGCATGAACAGCGCCCGGTGGCCGAACCGGTCGCCGAGCCGGCCGCCGGTGATCAGGGTGAGGGCGAAGGCCAGCGTGTAGCCGGTGGCGGTCCACTGCAGCGCGGACGGCGGCGCGTCGAGGTCGCGCTGGATGGCGGGCAGCGCGATGTTGACGATCTGGGTGTCGACCATGTCCATGAACACGGCCGTCAGCAGCAGGCCGAGCGCGGCCCAGCGGAGCCGGTAGGGCTCCGGTTCCGTTGACATGTTCATCTCCTTTTTTGTCTTCTAGCGAGCAGTGTCATACGAGGCCGTGATTTAGTCAACCATCTATATAATTAACTCCAATGGCCGGATGGCAGAATGCTGTTCATGACGAAAGAGGAGAAGGCGGCGAAGGCCCGGAGGCGGGCGCCGGCCCCGCACGAGCGGCAGCGCGACCCCGAGCGCACGAAGGCCCGCATCCTCGAGGCCGCCATCGAGGAGTTCTCCGCCAAGGGCGTCGCCGGCGCCCGGGTGTCCGAGATCGCCGCGCGGGCGGGCGTGAACCAGCAGCTCATCGCGTACTACTTCAACGGCAAGGAAGGGCTCTACCACGAGGTCGGGCGGCGCTGGCGGGCCCGCGAGGCCGAGGCGATCTCCGAGGACATGAGCTTCCCCGAGATGATCAAGCATTACGTCCGGATGGGCGCCGACCCCAAGCTCGGCGGACGCCTGCTCGCGTGGGAGGGCCTCGGCTACACCGGCGAGGACAGCGAGGAGGACCGGGAGCGCAACGAGCGGTTGCGGCAGGAGGTGGAGCAGATCCGCGAGCGGCAGCGCGCGGGCGAGCTGGACGACCGCATCGACGCGGCCGCGCTGATGCTCATCGGGATGAGCGCGGGGAACGCGCTCGCGGTGTACCCGCAGCTCGCCCGGGGGCTGTTCGGGGCCGACGGCGGCTCGGCCGAGGTCGTCGAGCACTACGCGGAGCAGGTCGCCTATCTGATCGGGCTGCTCGGCAGGAGGCCGGCCGGCGAGGCTTAGGGCAACGCGGTGAACGGTTTACGCTGATGCCATGCGGGTTGTGGTGATTGGCGGTAGCGGGCATATCGGGACGTACCTCATTCCGCGCCTCATCGGCGCCGGGCACGAGGTCGTCAATGTGAGCCGGGGAAAGCGGGAGCCGTACACGCCCCACGGGGCCTGGCAGCGGGTCACCACGGTCGCCGCCGACCGCAAGGCCGAGGAGGCCGACGGCACGTTCGGGCGGCGGATCGCCGAGCTGGGCGGCGACGTGGTCATCGACCTCATCTGCTTCAAGGAGGACAGCGCACGGGCGCTGGCCGACGCGCTCGCCGGGCGGGTGCGGCACTTCCTGCACTGCGGCACGATCTGGGTGCACGGGCCGAGCGCGCAGGTGCCGACGACGGAGGCCGCCAAGCGCACGCCGTTCGGCGAGTACGGCGTGCAGAAGGCGGCCATCGAGGCCCACCTGCTCGATCGCGCCCACCGCGAGGGCTTCCCGGTCACGATCATCCATCCCGGGCACATCACGGGGCCCGGCTGGGTGCCGGTGAACCCGGCGGGGAACGTCAACCCAGGGGTGTTCCAGCAGCTCGCCGAGGGCAGCGAGGTCACGCTGCCCAACCTCGGCATGGAGACCGTGCAGCACGTGCACGCCGACGACGTCGCCCGGCTGTTCATGGACGCCCTGGCCAGCCCGTCGGCGGCCGTCGGGGAGAGCTTCCACTCCGTGGCCGCCACCGCCCTGACGCTGCGCGGGTTCGCGGAGGCGGTGGCGGGCTGGTTCGGGCGGGAGGCGCGGCTGGCGTTCCTGCCGTGGGAGCAGTGGCGGGGCACGGTCTCGGAGTTCGACGCCGACCTCACCTACGACCACATCCTGCACAGCCCGCACTGCAGCATGGAGAAGGCGGAGCGGCTGCTCGGGCACCGCCCCCGGTACACCTCGCTGGAGGCGGTCGCGGAGGCGGTCGACTGGCTGGTGCGGGCGGGGACCATCAAGCCCTAGGCCCCCCGCCGCCGTCACGTCAGCCGCCCAGCGGGCCGAACTCCTTGCGGGTGTCGATGACGTCCCCGAACAGCTCCCACCGCTGCCCCTTGAACGTCATGAGCTGCATCGACTCGATGGGGAAGCCGTCTCCCTGCGCGGTGTCCAGCGTCACCCCGGGCAGCAGCATGTCCACCTTGATCCCCTTGAGGTTGTGGACGGAGTCGCGCAGCCCCTCGCGGGTCGGGCAGGCCGCCGCCTCCATGGCCTTGTGGAAGCTGCTCGCCGCCGCCCAGCCGAAGGTGTGGTAGGGCACGTTGGCGTCGGCGCCGGGCGCGTACTGCTGCATCTTCTGCTTGTAGAGCTGCATCTCGGCGTCGTTCGCCCACGTCGGGTCGTTCGGGTCCTTGTAGTACGTGGCCGACACGACGCCCTGCACGTTCTCGAACCCGACGGGCTTGAGCACCGTGATGGAGGCGGAGACGTTGTTGACGATGTGCAGCGGGTTCCACTTGGTGTTCTTGGCGTCGGCGGCCAGCGCCTGCGAGCCGAACTTCGGGGTGGTGATGTTGAGCAGGACGTCGGCCTTGGACTCGGCGAGGTTGCGCATCTGCGGGTCGATGCTGGGGTCGGTGACCTCGTAGCTCTGCTCGGCCACGACCTGCACCTGCGTGCCTTCGAGCGCCCGCTTGAACCCGCCGAAGAGATCCTTGCCGAAGTCGTCGTTCTGGTAGAGGACGGCGACCTTGGCGTCGGGCTTCTCCTTCTTCAGGTAGGCCGCGTAGACGCGCGCCTCGGAGATGTAGTTGGGCTGCCAGCCGATGGTCCACGGGTGGGCGGTGTCGGTGCCCCAGATGGACGCGCCGGTGGCGACGAACACCTGCGGGACCTTGCGCTGGTTGGTGTAGTCCCAGGTCGCGGCGGTGGAGGGGGTGCCGAGCGTCTGGAACAGGGCGAAGACCTGCTCCTGCTCGACGAGCCTGCGGGCCTCCTCGACGGCCTTGGGCGGCGAGTAGCCGTCGTCGCGGACGACGAACTCCACCTTGCGCCCGCCGATGCCGCCCTTCTCGGCGTTGACGTAGTCGAAGTAGGCCTTGATGCCCTTGGGGATGTCCCCGTAGGCGGAGGCGGGGCCGGACAGCGGGTAGATGCCGCCCAGCTTGATGGTCTTGTCGGTGATGCCGGTGGTCTGTTGCCCCGCGCACTGGCCGCCTGCCGCCGCGGTGCCTCCCGTGGCTCCACCTGTGGCCGCCTCGCGCCCCCCGCAGGCGGCGGTGGCGAGCAGGAGCAGTGCCGCGCAGCCGATCGCAGAAACTCGCATCCCTCTTACTCCTTCCGGGGAATTTTCCTGATCAAGCGCCCGGCCAGTCCGGCCAGCCCCGTCGGGGCCACGTACATCACCGCGATGATCAGCAGGCCGAAGATGACGCCGGGCGCCGCGTCGTTGACGTCCTGCGCGATGCCCGGCACGAACTGCACGAACAGCGCGCCGAGCACAGGTCCTGCCAGCGAGCCGAGCCCGCCGACGACCAGGCCGGCCAGCAGGGTGATCGACAGGTTGACGGTGAACGAGTCGGGAGAGACGAACCCGATCACCCACGTGTAGACACAGCCGGCCGCCCCGGCGAGCATGGCGCTCCAGGCGAACGCGAGCGTCTTGTAGAACGACAGCCGCACCCCCATGACCTCGGCCGCCGTCTCGTTGTCCCTGACGGCGTGCAGAGCACGGCCCACCCGGGACCGCAGCAGCGCGGCGACCAGCAGGAACGAGGCGACGGCGACCGCCAGCGTGAGGAAGTAGAGCCACTGGTCCTCGGCCAGGCCGCTCCACGCGGGCGGCGCCGGCTTGGGCAGCGTCAGGCCCATGGAGCCGCCGGTCACCCCCTCGAACCGCTTCAGCAGCGGCCCCAGGAAGATCGCGATGGCCAGCGTGACGAGCGCCAGGTACAGGCCGCGCAGCCGCATGGCGGGCACGCCCAGCGCGTAGCCGAGCACGAACGCCACCGCCGCCGCGATGGGCAGGGTCAGCGGGTACGGCAGCGCCCACCCGTCCATGAGGATGGCGGCCGCGTACGCGCCGACGGCGAAGAAGGCGCCGTGGCCGAGGGAGATCTGGCCCGCGTGCCCGACGAGGAGGTTGAGCCCGAGCAGCGCCACCGCGTACACCAGCACCATCGTGAGCTGGAAGACGTGGAAGGGGACGAGCTGGAAGGGGGCGTAGACGGCGGCGGCGAGCAGCAGGGCGAGCCCCGCCCAGCGCCGGTCGAACCTCCTGCGCTGCTTCACGGGCGCGGGCTTCACCTCGACCTTGCTGTCCAGGCTCATGCGCGTTCCACCGCCGCCCGTCCGAAGAGGCCCTGGGGGCGTACCAGCAGCACACCGAGGATGATCACCAGCGGCACCCCCACCTTGAGGTCGGACCCGATGAAGCCGACGTAGGCGCCGGCGAGGGTCTCGGCGACGCCCACGATCAGCCCGCCGACGACCGCTCCCGCCGGGCTGTCGAAGCCGCCGAGGGTGGCGGCGGCGAAGGCGTAGATGAGGACGCCGCCCATCATGTTCGGCTCCAGGAACAGCAGCGGCGCGACGAGCACCCCTGAAACGGCGCCCACGGTGGAGGCCAGGCCCCAGCCGAGCGCGAGCGTGCGGCCGACGCGGATGCCGACGAGCCTGGCGGAGGCGGGGTTGGTGGCCACCGCCCGCATGCCCAGGCCGATCCTGGTGTACTGGAAGAGCACGTACAGCAGGCCCATGACCAGCGCCACCACGCCGAGCACGCCCAGCGTGGAGAAGCCGACGCTGATCCCGGCCGCCTCCAGCGCGCCGCCGGGGAACGGGTTCGGGAAGTCCTTGATGAGGAACGTCCAGATCCAGCCGGCGGCGGCGTTGACGAAGATGAACAGCCCGACGGTGACGATCACGATGGTCAGCTCGGGCGCGCCCTCGACGGGCCGGATGATGACCCGTTCGATGAGCATCCCGCCCGCGAACGACACGACCAGCGTCACCACCAGCGCCAGCCAGAACGGCATGCCGGAGGCCACGCACTGCCAGGCGATGTAGGTGGAGAACATGGCCAGCTCGCCCTGGGCGAAGTTGACGATCCCGGTGAACTGGTAGATCAGCACCAGGGCCAGCGCCAGGCTGGCGTAGATGGCGCCCGCGCCGAGCCCCTCGACGACCTGCTGCAGGAATCCGGCCATCGCGTTACACCCGGTACCCGAGGTAGGACTGCGCGACCTGCTCGTCGGCCTGGATCTCCTCGGCCGTGCCCGACAGCACGATCCGCCCGGTCTCCAGGACGTGCGCCTGCTGGGCGACGCCCAGGGCGAGATGGGCGTTCTGCTCGACGACGACCACGGTGGTCTGCTCCTCTTCGTTGATGGTCTGGACGATGCGGAACAGCTCCCGCGTGACGAGCGGGGCCAGGCCCAGCGACGGCTCGTCGAGCAGCAGCAGGCGGGGCCGCAGCATGAGGGCCCTGCCGAGGGCGAGCATCTGCTGCTCGCCGCCGCTGAGGCTGCCTGCGGCCTGCTTGAGCCGCTTCTTCAGCACCGGGAAGTACTGGTGGACGCGTTCGAGGTCCTCCTCGACGGACGGGCCGCGCCGCACGTACGCGCCGAGCCGGAGGTTCTCCTCGACGGTCAGCGGCATGAACGTGCCGCGCCCCTCGGGCACGTGGGCGACGCCGAGCCGGGCGACGGCGTCGGGCGAGCGGCCGGTCAGCGCGACGCCGCCGAGCGTGATCGTGCCGCGTGTCCTGACCATGCCGGACAGGGCGCGCAGCAGCGTGGTCTTGCCCGCGCCGTTGGGGCCGAGTATCGCGCAGACCTCGCCCTCCTTCACGGTGAAGCGCACGCCGTGCAGCACCTGCGCGTCGCCGTAGCCGGCGACCAGGTCCTCCACCACCAGGTCCGCGCTCATGCCGCCGTCCCCAGGTAGGCCTCGATCACGGCGGGGTCGCGCTGGACCTCCTCGGGCGGGCCTTCGGCGATCTTGCGGCCGAAGTCGAGGCAGACGATGCGCTCGCAGATGCCCATGACGAACCCCATGTGGTGCTCGACCACGATGACCGTCAGCCCGAACTCGGCGCGGATCGATCCCAGCGTGCCCGCGAACTCCTCCACCTCGGCGGCGTTCAGCCCGTTCACCGGCTCGTCGAGGAGCAGCATGCGCGGGCGGGCGACGAGCGCGCGGGCCAGCTCGACCCGCTTCAGCGTGCCGAACGGCAGCCCTGTCGCGGGGTGCTCGGCCACCTGGGTCAGCCCGAGCCGTTCGAGCAGGTCGTCGGCGTCGGCGCGCAGCGCGCGCTCCTCGCGGCCGACGCCCGGCAGCCGCAGGCCGGCGGAGAAGAAGCCGGCGCGGCCCCTGTGGTGCGCGCCGACCAGCACGTTGTCGCGTACGGACAGGCGGGGGAACAGGCCCAGGTTCTGGAAGGTCCTGGCGATGCCGAGCCCGACGACGGCGTGCGGCGCCACACCGAGCAGATTCCTGCCCTCGTACGTGATCGTCCCGGACTGCGGCGTGTAGCGCCGGGTCAGGCAGTTGAACAGGGTGGTCTTGCCGGCGCCGTTCGGCCCGATGAGCCCCACCATCTCGCCGCCCGCCACCCCGAAACCCACGCCGTCCAGCGCGGTGATGCCGCCGAAGCGAACGGTAAGATCGTGTACCTCCAGCATCCGGCCTCCTGGAGAACAATGTTCTGAAGTTGGCCTCAGCGTAGGATCCGCTCGTCAAGGGCCGCATTGGGCACGGTGACCCAAGATGTTTCTGGTGAGTTGTCCTCTGAGCACAGGCTGGGTCTCATCCCGGTTACAACCCGTTGACCGTGCGGCAATGGCCATGGATCATCCCGGCATGTCCACAGGTTCGAGCACCGTGGAATCCGCCGTACGCGCGGAACGCACACGCATCCTGTCCGGGTTGCTCGGCGACCTGCGGGAGCTGGCAGACGTCGCGGTCGCGACGATGCGAGAGGAGATCCCCGCCTACGACGCCCTGGGCCCCGACTTCCACACCGACGTGCGCGACCAGGTGGTCAAGCACTACCGGGCCAAACTGGGCGTGCTCCTCGAGGACCGCACAGTGACGTTCGAGGACATCTCCTTCACCCGGCGCGCCGCCATGCGCCGCGCCAGGGCCGGGGTGGCGCTGGCCGACTACATCAACGCCTTCCGCGTCGGGCAGCAGGTGTTCTGGGACGCCGTGGTCGGGCGGGCCGGGCACGGCTACGCCGGGCGGGAGGCCGCGCTGTCCCTGGCCACCCCGCTCATGCGGTACTGCGACTTCGCCAGCACGCACGCCGCCAACGCGTACATGGAGTTCCAGCAGTACGCGGCGGCGGAGGCGGTGCGCGAGACCCGCGACCTGCTGGAGACGCTGCTGGCCGGGTGCGCGCCGACGCGCGGCAGGGAGGTGGCCGCGGCGCAGGCGCACAGCCTCGGCCAGGACGCGCGCACGCCGCTGCTCGTGGTGACGGCGGTGCTGGCCGGGCCGTCCGCCCACCCCGAGGACGCGCTGCACTCCGCGTGCGCCGCCATCGCCAGGGTCGCCGGAAACGGCACCCGCACCCTGTCCGTCGTGCGCCGCTCGGAGATCGTCGCCATCCCCGTGCTCGGCCCCGGCATCGGCCCCGAGGAGCTGTGCGACCGGCTGCAGGGCGTGGTGGAGAGCCTGGCCGTCGAAGGCGTCAGGCTGGCCATGGGCGTCAGCACCGTCGCGACGGGCGCCGCGCAGATCCCGCAGGCCTACCAGGAGGCCAGAGCCGTGCTCGACTTCGTGCCCGAAGAGGGCGGCGTGGCGGCGCTACCCAGGATCACGCCCTTCCAGTACCTCGCGCTCAAGGCCGACGAGACCGCCCGCAACCTGGTCGACCCGCGCATCACGGCCCTGCTGTCCGAGGACCGGGCGCGCGGCGGCGTGCTGACGGCCACGATCAGGGCGTTCGCCGCCGCGGACCTCAACCTGCGCACCGCCGCCGAACGCCTCCAGATCCACCCGAACACCGCGCAGTACCGGATGCGCAGGATCCAGGAGCGCACCGGGCGCAGCCTGCGCTCCATCAACGATCTCGTGGAGCTGCTCGTCGCCATCGCGTTGCACGATGCGCTCCCCACCAATGCCGGGCGGGAAAGACTGGCTGCCGCGACCAATGAGGGGCGTGGGAGATCGGACGTACGGTCTTTCCATGAACCTCGCTGACCGGCTCCACACCGCCGCTGCCCGGCTCGGCGGCAGGGCGGTTCTCACGCTGGACGAGGCGCAGCTCACCTACGGCACCCTCGACGAGCTGAGCGCCCGCCTCGCGGGCCTGCTGCGGTGCCGCGGGATCGGCCCCGGCGACCGGGTCGCGATCATGTTGCCGAACGTGCCGGAGTTCGGCGTCGTCTACTACGGGGTGCTGCGGACCGGGGCCGTGGTGGTGCCGCTCGACCCGCTGCTGAAGCGGCGGGAGATCGCCGCGTACCTGGGCGACTGCGGGGCCAGGCTGCTGATCGCCTGGCACGCCTTCGCCGAGACGGCGGAGGCGGGCTCGGCCGGCACCGACTGCTTCTTCGTGGTGCCGGGCGAGTTCAGGCGGCTGCTGCGGGGCGTGGCGGCCGAGCGCGAGATCGCCGACATGGAGGCCGACGACACCGCCGTCATCCACTACACCTCCGGCACCACCGGCCGGCCCAAGGGCATCGAGCTGACCCACGCGAACCTGGGCGGCAACGCCGCCACCGTGGCCCGCATGCACGCGCTCGGCGTGGACGACGTGGTGCTCGGCGCGCTGCCGCTCTACCACACCTTCGGCCAGACCTGCTCGCTCAACGCGACCGTGCACGCGGGCGCGCGGCTCACCCTCCTCGGCCGCTTCGACCCAGGACGGGCGCTGGAGGTGATCAGGCGCGACGGGGTGACGGTCTTCCAGGGCGTGCCGACCATGTTCATCGCGCTGCTCGACCACCCCGGCGCCTCCGACATGTCGATGCTGCGGGTCTGCGCCTCCGGCGGCGCGGCGCTGCCGCTGGACGTGCTGCGGGCCTACGAGGCCAGGTTCGGCTGCGAGATCGTCGAGGGGTACGGGCTCAGCGAGACCTCCCCCGTCGCCGCCACCAACCGGGGCGGCTCGCACCGCAGGGCGGGCTCGATCGGCTGGCCCATCAGGGGCGTGGAGATGAAGGTCGTCGGCGACGACGGCCGCGAGCTGCCCGCCGGCGAGATCGGCGAGGTCGTGGTGCGCGGCCCCAACGTCATGAAGGGGTACTGGAACGACCCGGTGGCCACCGCCGAGGTCATCCGCGACGGCTGGTTCCACACCGGCGACCTCGGCCGGGTGGACGACGACGGCTACTTCTTCCTCGTGGACCGCCGCCGCGACGTGATCATCCGCGGCGGCTACACCGTCTACCCGCGCGAGGTCGAGGAGGTGCTCTACGAGCACCCGGCGGTGCGGCAGGCGGCCGTGTTCGGCGTGCCGCACCCGGGGCTCGGCGAGGAGATCGAGGCGGTGGTGGCCGTGCGCGCGGAGGTGACCGGCGAGGAACTGCGCGACTTCGTACGGGAGCGGGTGGCGGCCTACAAGTACCCCCGTCACGTGTCGTTCGTGGACGAGCTGCCGATGAGCCCCACCGGCAAGATCCTCAAGCGGGCGCTGCCCCGGCGCGGACTTCATCTCACATAGTGGCACAATTCGTCTTACGACTTAAGACCTGCCCTAGAGTCGCACAGCATGACACCTTGGGAGATGGCCGCGGTGCTCGCGGCCGGCGTGGCGGGCGGAGCCATCAACACCGTCGTCGGGTCCGGGTCGCTGATCACGTTCCCCACGCTGCTCGCGGTGGGGCTGCCGCCGATCACCGCCAACGTCTCCAACAACATCGGCCTGGTGCCCGGCGGGCTGTCCGGCGTCGCGGGCTACCGTGAGGAGCTGAAGGGGCAGCGCGACCGGCTGCTCAGGCTGGCCCCGGCGTCGGTGCTGGGCGCGCTGGCGGGCGGGCTGCTGCTGCTCAACCTGCCGGAGAGCACGTTCACGGCGGTGGTCATCGTGCTCATCGCGATGTCCTGCACGCTGGTCGTGATCCAGCCCCGGCTCAGCCGGGCGCTGGCCGACCGGCCCAGGCGCGCGCACGGCGGCCCGTGGCTGTGGCTGGGCGCGCTGGCGGCGGGCGCGTACGGCGGCTACTTCGGCGCCGGGCAGGGCATCCTGCTCATCGGCCTGATGGGCATCCTCATCGACGAGGAGCTGCAGCGCGTCAACGCGGCCAAGAACGTGCTCGTCGTGCTGGTCAACGGCACCGCCGCGATCCTGTACGCGCTCGTCGCCGACGTGGACTGGACGGCGGTGCTGCTGGTGGCCATGGGCTCGATCGCGGGCGGCTTCCTCGGCGCCCGGCTGGGCCGCAGGCTGCCCGCCCCTGTGCTGCGCGGCGTGATCGTATGCATTGGCTTGGTGGCGATTGTGAAGCTCCTCACCGATTGACGGTATTGCGCCACAAATGAAAATCGTTACCATTGTCGGACATGCGCCTAGATCGTCGTGCCTTCCTCTCCGCAGCCGCCGCCATGGCCCTGGCCGGCTGCACGGCCCAGCCCACCGGCGGAGCCGCCTCCTCGCAGCCCACCAGAGGCGGCAGGCTGCGGGCCGTGTTCGCCGGCGGCGGCGCGCAGGAAAGCCTGGACCCGCACCTGGCCAACCTCTTCCTGGAGGCGTCCCGGTCCAAGGCCATGTTCGACAAACTCGCCGACTACGGCACCGACGTGTCGATCGTGCCGCGCCTGGCCTCCCGCTGGGAGCCCGACGCCGAACTCAGCACGTGGCGGATCACGCTGCGCGAGGCCGCCTTCCACGACGGCAAGCCGGTACGCGCCGCCGACGTCCTGCACAGCTACGCCCGCATCGCCGACGACCAGCGCACCTTCCGCGCCAAGGCGAACCTCGCCCTCATCGACCTCCCCAACAGCCGCGCCGTGGACGACCGCACGGTCGAGTTCCGCCTGAAGCGGCCCTACGCGGAGTTCCCCAACGTGCTGGCCGCCTTCGGCGCCTACATCGTGCCCGAAGGCGCCGACGAATTCAGCCGACCGGTCGGGTCGGGGCCGTTCACGTTCGGCTCGTTCCAGCCCGGCCGCTCGCTGCTGCTCAAGCGCAACCCCTCCTACTGGGACGGCGCCCCGTACGTGGACGAGCTCGAATACCTCATCGCGGGCGAGGAGTCCGCCCGGGTCAACGCCGTACTCGGCGGCCAGGCCGACTACGCCCACGACCTCACCCCCGCCACCGCCCGCACCCACGAGGCCGCCGGCCGGATGTCCATCGTGCGGCTCACCAACAGCGGCATGCAGGCGTTCGCGATGAAGGTCGACCGGCCGCCCTTCGACGACCCGCAGCTCCGCAAGGCCATGTTCCTGCTGGCCGACCGGTCGCAAATGATCGACAGCGTGCTCGGCGGGGCCGGGCAGGTCGGCAACGACCTGTTCGGCAAGGACTACCTCTACTACGCCGCCGACATCCCCCAGCGCACCCCCGACCTGGAGCAGGCCAAGTGGCTCGTCGACAAGGCCGGCGCCAAGGGGCTGAAGATCCAGCTCGACACGTCGGCGGCGGCCAGCGGCTTCCTGGAGGCCGCCAGCGTCTTCGCCGACCAGGCCCGGCAGGCCGGGCTCGACGTCACCGCGAAGGTCGGCAACAAGGACACGTACTGGGCCGACGTGCTGAACAAGGGCACCATCTGCTGCTACCGCTCCGGCGCCATGCCCATCGAGACGCACATCTCGCAGCGCCTGCTCACCAACTCCACCACCAACGCCACCAAGTGGGCGCGGCCCGAGTTCGACGCCCTCTACGACCAGGCGGTCGCCACCCCGGACGAGGCCAAGCGGCGCGCCCTCTACCAGGACATGCAGCGCACCCTGCACGGTGAGGGCGGCTTCCTGATCTGGGGGTTCGCCGACTGGCTGCTCGGCACCTCCCCCAGGCTGCGCGGCGTCGCCAACGCGCCCGCCAACACGCTGGACTGGGCTCGCTTCGACAAGGTGTGGCTGGGATGAACCCACCCCAGCACCCTCTGTGCGGCGCGGCTCGCATGCGGTCGGCTCAACGCCCCCAGCGCGAGGCGGCCCACGCGAGCGCACCCCAGCGTCCCCTGGGCGGCGCGGGCCGTGTTCGTCGTGGGGTGGGTTTCACGTGAATCTGGCCCGTTACGCGATGCGGCGGGTGCTGCTCGGGGCGGTGCAGGTGGTGGCGGTGGCCTCGCTGGTCTTCGTGCTGACCGAGGCGCTGCCCGGCGACGCCGCCGTCGTGCTAGCCGGGGACATCCCCGACGAGGAGCGCATCGCGCAACTGCGCGCCGCCCTGGAGCTGGACCGGCCGGCCGTGGAGCGGTGGGCGGGCTGGCTGGCCGGGCTGGCGCGCGGCGACCTGGGCGTCTCCCTGGTGTCCGGACGGCCGGTCGCCGACGTGCTCGCCGACGGCCTGCCGCCGACGCTCGCCCTGGCCGGGCTCACGCTGCTGCTGCTCGTCCCCATCGCCGTCACGGCCGGGGTGGTCGCGGCCGTACGGCAGGGCGGCCCGCTCGACCGGGCGCTCACGACCGTGACCGTCGGCCTGTACTCGATCCCCGAGTTCGCGCTCGGCGTGGTGCTCGTCGCCGTCTTCGCGGTGCGGCTCGGCTGGTTCCCGCCGACGGCCGTCGGCGCGCCGCCGAACCTGCTGGAGCAGCCCGCCCTGCTGGTGCTGCCGCTGGTGGTGCTGCTGGCCAGGCCGGTCTGCTCCATCAGCCGCCTGGTACGCGCCGGGATGGTGAACGCGCTGGAGTCCGGCTACGTGACCCACGCCCGGCGGCTCGGCCTGTCGCCGTGGCGGGTGCGGCTGGCGCACGCGCTGCCGAACGCCCTGGCCCCCGGCGTCCAGCAGCTCGCCAGGACGACGGACTGGCTGCTCGGCGGCGTGATCGTGGTCGAGTCCGTGTTCGTGATCCCCGGGCTCGGCACCTTGTTGAACGATTCGGTGGCCGCCAGGGACATCCCCGTGATCCAGGCGCTGTGCGTGGTGTTCGCCACCACCACCGTGGTGGTGAACCTGGCCGCCGACCTGGGGGCGTACCGGCTGGCTCCAGGGAGTGCACGGTGAGGAGACGTCGTGGGTTCGCAGTCGTGCTGCTCGCCGTGCCGCTGGTGCTCGCACTGGCCGGGCCATGGCTGGCCGGGACGCCCGAGCCGCGCGGCGTGTCCTTCGCCGCCGGCGGGCTGCTCGGCACCGACTTCGTCGGGCGGGACGTGTGGGAGCAGGTGCTGCTCGGCGGGCGTTCCGTGGTCGTCGTCGCGGTGCTGGCGACGCTGCTCGCCTACGCGGCCGGGGTGCCGCTGGGGCTGCTCGCCGGCCTGGCGGCGGCGCTGGCCGGGCGGCGGTGGGTGGACGAGGTGCTGATGCGGCCGCTGGACCTGCTGCTGGCGGTGCCGTCCCTGCTGCTGCTCGTCATGCTGGCCGCGCTGCTCTCGCCCGGGCCCGCCGCGCTGGTGGGGATCGTGGCGCTGATCGGACTGCCGGAGGTCGTCCGCATCTGCCGCGCGGCGGCGCTCCAGGCGGCCGGCGGCACCGCGATGGAGGCGCTGCGGCTGCAGGGCGAGACGTGGTGGCGGCGGGCCATCGGGTACGCCGGCCGGTCGATGCTGCCCACCCTGGTGGCGGACGTGGGGGTGCGCCTGGTCGGAGCGCTGTACCTGGTGGCGTCGGCCAGCTTCCTCGGCGTCGGGCTCGCTCCGGACGCCAGCGACTGGGCGGTCATGGTGGACCGTAACCGCACCGGCATGTTCCTGCAGCCGTGGGCGGTGGTGGTGCCCGCGCTGCTGATCGTGGCCCTGTCGGTGGGGCTCAACCTGACCTTCGACCGGGCGGCGGTGCGCAAGTGATACTCAAGGTCTCCGGGCTGCGGGCCGAAGCCGGTGGGCGGGCGCTGGTGGACGGGGTGTCGCTGGAGCTGGCGGCGGGCGAGACGCTCGCGCTGGTGGGCGCGTCTGGCAGCGGCAAGACCACCACGGGGCTGGCGCTTCTCGGCGAGCACGCTGCCGGGGTGCGGGTCACGGGTGAGGTGTGGCGGGCTGAGGGTGGGGTGGCGTACGTGCCGCAGCACCCGTCCAGCGTGCTGAACCCGGTGCGGCGGGTGGGCGGCGTCCTGCAGGAGATCGCCCGCGCCCAAGACGGCGGCGCGCGGGTTGACGGCGGGCGAGGCGGCGGCGCGCGGATCGGCGGGTGGGGCAGTGGCGCGCGGATCGGCGGGTGGGGCAGTGGCGGGCGGGGTGAGGGGGCTCGGGTGGAGGAGCGGGTGCGGGAGGCGGTGCGGCGGGCGCGGTTGCCGGTGGAGTTGCTGCGCCGTTACCCGCACCAGCTCTCGGGCGGCCAGCAGCAGCGCGTCGTGCTGGCGCAGGCGCTGCTCCTCGACCCGGTCCTGATCGTCGCCGACGAGCCCACGACCGGCCAGGACGGGCTGATCCGCGCCGAGGTCATCGAGGAGTTCCGCGCGCTGCGCGCCCAGGGCATCGCGCTGGTGCTGCTCAGCCACGACCTGGCCATGGTCCGCGCCCTGGCCGACCGGGTGGCGGTGATGCACGCGGGCCGCGTCGTCGAGTCGGGCCCGGCCGCCGCCGTCCTGGACGCGCCCCGCCACGACTACACCCGCAGCCTCCTCGCCGCCCGCCTGTCTCCGAGAACGGCGACACCGCAGGCCACCGCACCAAAGCCGCAAGCCGCCGTACCGCAGTCGCAGGACATAGCACCAAAGCCGCAGGCCATCGGACCTAGGTCGTGGGCCGCCACACCGAAGCCGCAGGACACCGCACCGGAGCCGACGTCTGCCCAGGTCAGCGCACCCTCCGCCGTTCTGGCGGTGCGGGACCTGGTGGCCGGGCACCGGCGCGCCCCCGTGCTCAAGGGGGTCAGCCTGAGCGCCGCGGAAGGAGAGTGCGTCGCCGTCCTGGGCAGGTCGGGCAGCGGCAAGACCACGCTGGCCCGCTGCCTCGCCGGCCTGCACCGCCCCGCCTCAGGCACCGTGACGCTGAACGGCCGCCCGCTCCCCCGCCACCTGCCCGCCAGGGCCCGCGACGTCCAGTACGTCTTCCAGGACGCCAGGGCCTCCTTCGACCCGTACCGCAGCGTGTCGGCCCAGGTCGCCCGCACCGCCGTACGGCTGCGCGGCGCCACCCCGCAGGAGGCGGCGGCGAAGGCGCGGGCGATGCTGGAGCGCGTCGGCCTGGACGAGCCCACGGCGGCCCGCCGCCCCGCCGCGCTGTCCGGCGGCGAGCTCCAGCGGGCGGCGCTCGCCCGCGCCCTGCTCGCCGAGCCGAAGGTGCTCATCTGCGACGAGATCACCTCGGGTCTGGACGCGCTCGTGCAGGCGTCCATCCTCGACCTGCTCGACGAGCTGCGCCGCGACCTCGGCCTCACCCTGCTGCTCATCAGCCACGACATGGACGTGGTGGCCAGACTCGCCGACCGTGTCCTGGAACTGGAGACGACATGAACGCCTACACGGTCGTGCCCGCCGAGCCGCGCCACCTGGAGGGGGCGCGGCGGGTCATGCTGGACACGTTCTACCGGGAGTTCGGGTACGGCTACCGTCCCGAGTGGCACTGGGATGTGATCGATCTGGAGGGCACGTACCTGCGGCCGGAGCGGCACACGCTCGTCGTGGCGGTGCACGGGGAGGAGGTGGTGGGGACGACGGCGGTGCGGGCGGGCGGGCCGAAGAGCCCGCCGCATCCCGAGTGGCTGGGGAGGCTCTATCCGGATCTCGGCACGGCGCAGCTCTTCCGGGTGTACGTGGATGCGGGGCATCGCAGGCGGGGACTGGCTCGTGAGATGGTCGCGCAGGCCCGCCGGTTCGTCGCCGAGGCTGGTTATCAAGCGCTCTACCTGCATACGGACACGCGGGTGGAGGGGGTGGAGAAGTTCTGGAGTTCGGTGGCGGAGCCGGTGTTCGACGCCAGGGACGGCGATCCTGAGCGCTTCCAGACCGTGCATTACGAGATCGGGTTGTCGTGACGGTCCGCTAGCCTAGGCTGCCGATGATCCGTCTCCTGGCCATCCTGGCGGCCACCGCACCGAGCCTGTTATCCATCCTGCTGCCCGCGCAGAAGTATTGCGGCTGGTTCGCCTATGAGGTGGCGTCGCCGACCCCGCTGCAGGCCGCTGTCTGGTGGGCCGCCGGGCATGCCGCGACGCTCCTGCCCGTGGTGCTGGCGCTGCTCGCGCTCTGGGTGCCGCGGTGGTTCCCGCCGGCCGGGGCGATCGCGGCGGCGGCGGCCTCGGTGCTCAGCGCGCTGACGCTGGTCGTCCCCTACCAGACGCCGTGCGGCCCGCAGCACGGCGAGTGGTCGCTGACGGCCTGCCATGTGGTCGCCGTCGTCGCCCTGCTGCTGACCCGCCCCGAGCAGCGGGTGCCCCGGCTGAGGGCGGCCATCTGGAGCGGCGTCGTGCTTCTGGTGCTCGGCCGGGCCCTGGTCAGGAACTACTTCCTGAGCGGCGAGGCCGGCTGCTACGCGGATCTGAACGACATGTGGGCGCTCGCCTTCTACCGCCTCGACACCGCCGAGGGCGTCTACGCCTGGGTCGCCGTGGCGGCGATCGGGGCCGTGTTCGCCGAGCGTCGGGCCGCGCCGTTCCTCGGCCTGGTGCTGCTGGTTCCCGCGCTGTTCGAGCCCGTCGCCTGGTTCCTGTCGGGTGCGGCGCACAACTGCTCCAGCGCTCTGGAGCTGTTCGGCTGGCCGTACCTGATCGCGGGTGTGCTGGCGCTGCTCTCTCACGCCCGCCTAACCCGCCAGCCCCAGTAGAAACGCCACAGGCACGAACGCGACCGTCAGCCCCACCGCCCACCACTTCGGCGCGGGCCCATCGCGGAGCACCTCGACACCGAGCGGCACCAGCGCGACGACCAGCCCCGCCAGCGCCACCAGCGAGACCGGATCGGTGCTGCCCTTGAGCACCCCCAGCGGCAGCAGGGCCGCCAGCCCCAGTGCCGCGCTGCGCACCGGGCCGAGCGTCTTGGACAGGCAGGCGCCGACGGCCAGCACGATCCAGCCGCCCATGATGCACACGTTGGTCGCCTTGAACACGTGGAACGCCCCGTACGTGCCCTCCACCGCCCGCTGTGCCGCCTCCAGCCCCAGCACGTCCACGAGCTGGAACGCCAGGTGGCTGACGCCGGCGTGGAAGACGCGTCCGAACAGCCCGAGGACGACCAGCGTGACCCCCCATCGCGCCCAGCCGGTGCGCCCGATCCGGCGGCCGAGGGCGGTGACGGCGGGCCACAGGAGGACGACGCCGGCCGCGTACAGGCCGTAGGACCAGGCCATCCGGCCGGGGTCGGCGGCGTGGGCGGCGAGCTGGCCGGGGAAGAAGTCGTCCGCGCCGACGCGGGTCAGCACGCCGGCGGTGAGCAGCAGCGGCCCGAGCACCAGCCCGGCGCCCTCGGCCCAGCGGCCGGGGATCTCGTTCGTCATACCGGCCATCCAAGCCGGGGCCGGGCCTGAGCACATGGGCGCTGGGGCGAGAGCCCGAGGTAGTGCGAGCACTACCGCTGGCCGGCTGTGCTCTCCCTGACGATGAGCCGGTGGGGGATGACGATCTCGGGGGCCGGCCCGAGCTCTCCGCGGATGGTCTCCAGCAGCGTGTCCACGGCCCGGCGGGCGATCTCGGCCTTGTCGGGGGCGATGGTGGTGAGGCTGGGCGTGCTGTACTGGCCCTCCTCGATGTCGTCGAGGCCGACCACGGCCACGTCGTCGGGGACGCGGCGGCCCGCCCTGGTGAGCGCTCTGATGGCGCCGAGGGCGAGCAGGTCGTTGTAGCAGAACACGGCGTCGGGCGGCTCGGGCAGGGCGAGGAGCCGTTCCATGGCCTCGGCGCCCAGCCGCCGGTGGAAGTGGGAGGTGGGCACGATCAGCTCGTCGTCCACGGGGAGGCCGGCGCGGGCGTGCGCCTGCCGGTAGCCGGCGGTGCGGAGCTGGGCGGTCTCGCCGGTCGCGTACGGCTGGTCGCCGATGGCGGCCACCCGGCGGCGGCCCAGGTCCAGGAGGTGCGCGGTGGCGTCGCGGGCGGCGGCGACGTTGTCGATGGCCACGTGCGGGAGGCTGCCGTTGAAGATGTGCTCGCCGAGCAGCACGATGGGGACCCGGTTGCCGCGGGCGCGCAGCTCCTCGGCGGTGACGGACAGCGGGCTGAGCAGCAGGCCGTCGAACATGGTGGCGCGTGAGTCGCGGCCGAGCAGCTCGCGTTCCCTGTCGCCGTCGCCGTCGGTCTGGTCGATCATCACCACGTAGCCGTGGGCGCGGGCGGCCTTGATCACCTCGCGGGCCAGCTCGGCGAAGTACGGCACGTCCAGCTCGGGCACCACGAAGGCGATCATGCCCGTGCGGCCCTGTTTCAGGTTGCGGGCGATGAGGTTGGGGCGGTAGTCGAGCTCGTCGAGTGCCACCTGCACGCGGGCCCGCAGCTCGTCGGAGACGGGCGCGTAACCGTTGACGACGTTGGACACCGTACGGATGGACACGTTCGCCAGTTTCGCGACATCGCGCAGGGTTGTACCGGCCATGCGTCTCCTATACCTCCGGGTGCCGTTCTTGGGAAGATCCTAGACCTGCTCTTGCATCGTTGCAGACGAGTATGCATGATGTCTGCATCGTTGCAGAGCCCTCACAACGCATTTCCCCGTCCGGCGAGGAGTCCCAGATGACTACATCCCCCATTGGCCGCCGCGGCTTTCTCAAGGGAGCACTCGGTGTCGGCGCGCTCGCCGCCACCGGCTCACTGGCCGCCGCGTGCGCGGCTCCTGGCGGCACGGGCGCACAGCCGAGCAAGCTGGCCGCCCCGACCGCGTCCGGGTCCGCGGCCAAGGGCGAGATCACGATCTGGAACCGGTCGGGGGACCTGTTCAAGGTGTTCGACGCCGCGATCGCCAAGTTCCGCGCGGCCTACCCGAACGTCAAGGTGAACCACCAGGCGGTGGACATCGACGCCAAGCTGGCCAACACCCTGATCAGCGGCACCGACGTGCCCGACGGCAGCTTCTGGGACGACGCCAAGATCGGCGGGCAGGCCGAGCACCTCTTCGACCTGACCGACCTGATCGCGCCGTACAAGGACCAGACCTCGGCGTACAAGCTGTCGGTCAACACCGTGGACGGCAAGATCTACGGCGTCCCGTGGGATCTGGACCCCGGCCTGCTCTGGTACCGCGAGGACATCCTGGAGAGCGCGGGCATCGACCCGGCGAGCCTGGCCACGTACGACGACCTGCTCACCGCCTCCAGGACGATCAAGGAGAAGGACCCGAAGACCAAGCCCATCCACCTGGAGAAGACGCCGTTCCTCAGCCAGCTCTGGCTGGAGATGCTGGCCAACCAGCAGGGCACCAGCCTCACCGACGCGCAGGGCAAGCTGCGCCTCGACTCCGAGGAGTACCGGCGGATCTTCACCTGGATCCAGACCGCGGTCAAGGACGGCCTGGTCACCCACGCCCCGTACCTGGAGCAGGCCGACATCGCCGCGCTCGACGGCGGCCAGCAGGTGTTCGTGCCGTGGGCGATCTGGTGGTCGTTCGCGCCGCAGCAGTTGCTGAAGAACACCAAGGGCAAGTGGCGCGCGGCGCCGCTGCCCGCCTGGACGCCGGGCGGCGCGCGCAGCGGCGCGATGGGCGGCAGCAGCTTCATCATCCCGGCCAAGGCCAAGAACCCGGAGCTGGCCTGGCTGCTGTACGAGTTCCTCTGCTACAAGGAGCCCGGCTACACCGCCGTGTACGGCCCCAACGACGTCTACCCCGGCGGTCTGTCCACCTCGATCCCCAGCTACACGCCCGCCGCCGACCCGGCCAAGCCGCTGTTCAAGCCGATCGACGCGCTCGGCGGCCAGGACCTGTGGAAGGTCGCCGTCGAGGCCGGCGCGAGCATCCCGGCCGCCGCGCCGATCCCGGTGTGGTGGGCGCAGTCGGTCGACTACCTCGGCGACAACATGCAACGCCTGATGGAAGGCAAGATGTCCCCCGACCAAGTGATCAGCGAGTCGGCCGAGAAGATCCAGAAGAACCTGATCGACCGCTCATGAGGCTGCGCTCCATCCGGCTCACGCCGTACCTGTTCATCGCCCCGTTCTTCGCCGTCTTCGGCGCGTTCGGGCTCTACCCGCTCATCTACGCGCTGCAGCTCAGCTTCATGCACTGGCGGGGCGGCTCCCAGGCCCGCTGGGTCGGCTTCGACAACTACCTGTTCCTGCTGACCAACTCCGACTTCTGGGCCTCGCTGGGCAACAGCGCCGTCATGTGGCTGCTCATCGTGCCGCTCCAGATCGTCGCCGGGCTGGGCGGCGCGGTGCTGCTGGCCAACGCCAAGCTGAGGCTGCGCGGGTTCTTCCGGGTGGCGTTCATCGCGCCGTTCGTGACGCCGATCGTGGCCATGGCGCAGGTCTGGATCGTGGTGTTCGACCAGGACTACGGCCTGGTCAACTACCTGCTCAACCTGGTGGGCCTGCCCGACGTGGCCTGGCTGACCTCCACGGCGTGGTCGAAGCCGACGCTGGCGCTGCTGTTCCTGTGGAAGACCACCGGGTTCGCGATCATCATCCTGCTCGCGGGCCTCCAGGCGGTCCCCGGCGGCGTGTACGAGGCCGCCTCGCTCGACGGCGCCTCCCGCTGGCGCCAGTTCTGGTCGATCACCGTGCCGCTGGTCCGCCGCAGCATGGCGTTCCTGGTGGTCATCCAGACGCTGGCGGTCTTCCAGATGTTCGCCGAGCCGCACGTGGTCACCGAGGGCGGCCCGTACGGCTCCACCACCACCGCGGGCCTGTACCTGTACGAGCACATCACCGCCTCCGACCTGGGCACCGGCGCAGCGAACTCGTTCCTGCTGGTCCTGCTGGTCTTCGGCCTGTCGCTGGTCTCGGTGCGGATGCTGCGCCCGAAAGACGAGGTGTCATGAGCCAGAACAGGCCGGGAATCGCGCAGTACCTGCTGCTGACGCTGCTCGCGATCGTGTTCCTCTACCCGATCTGGTGGGCGGTCAGCTCCTCGCTCAAGCCGGCGGCCGAGATCATCGCCAGCCCGCTGTCGATCGGCGAGCTGACGCTGGACAACTACCGGGCGATGTTCGCGGACGTGCCGATCGGCACCGGGTTCCTGAACACGGCGCTGGTGCTGCTGGTCAAGGGCGGGATGACGATGGTCTTCTGCCCGCTGGCCGGTTACGCCTTCGCCAAGTACGACTTCCCGTTCAAGAACGTGCTGTTCGGGGTCGTGCTGCTGACGCTGATGCTGCCGACCCTGGTGCTGATCATCCCGCTGCTGCTGGAGATGAGCGCGCTCGGCTGGGTGAACACCTACCAGGCGCTGATCCTGCCGGGCAGCATCGACGCGTTCAGCATCTTCTGGATGCGGCAGACGATCGCCGCCATCCCGGACGAGCTGATCGACGCAGGGCGGGTGGACGGGGCCGGCGAGTTCGGCATCTTCTACAAGGTCGTGCTGCCGGTCATCCGGCCGGGCCTGGCCGCGCTGGCCGTGCTGACCACCATGAACATCTACAACGACTTCGTCTGGCCGGTCGTGGCCGTCAACGACACCGAGCACCAGACCCTCCAGGTGGTGCTGGCCACGCTGGCGCAGAACATTACCGGCAACCGCATCGGCGCCGACTTCGCCACCGTGTGGGGCGAGCTGCTGGCCGCCGGGAGCATCGCCATGCTGCCGCTGCTGGTGATCTTCGTCCTGCTGCAGCGCCACTTCATCAACGGCATCCTCGCGGGCAGCGTCAAGGGCTGACCCGGATCATGAAAGAGAGCATCATGGAGTACCCCCGCCCCCATTTCGACCGGTCACACTCCTGGTCGAGCCTGAACGGCGACTGGGACTTCCGGGCCGACACCGAGCAGGGCTACGACCGCACCATCACGGTGCCCTTCGCCTGGGAGACCCCCGCGTCGGGCATCGAGGCCCACTGGCTGCCCGTCGCCTGGTACCGCCGCACGTTCACCGTCCCCGCCGGGTGGGCGGGGCAGCGGGTCGTGCTCCAGTTCGGCGCCGTGCACCACGAGGCCACGGTCTGGGTGAACGACGTCGAGGTGGCCCGCCACCGGGGCGGATACACGCCGTTCGAGGCCGACATCACCGACGCGCTCCGCCCCGGGGACGACCAGGAGGTCGTGGTACGGGTCTCGGCGCCGCTGGACAAGCGCGAGATCGCGCACGGCAAGCAGCGCAGCATCCCGCGCGACGACTTCGACGGCGTCTGCTTCACCCCGTCGTCGGGCATCTGGCAGAGCGTCTGGCTGGAGGCCAGGCCCGCGACGCACCTGGCCGGGCTGAAGCTGCGCCCGTCGGAGGGGCTGGACGCCATCGAGGTGGAGGCGCGGGTCGGCGGGACCGCCGAGGCCACGCTCGCGCTGCGCCTGCGCGGCACGGACGTGACCGTCGAGGTGCCGGTCGTGAACGGCCTGGCCGAGACCGTGATCCCGGTGGCGGAGCCGCGCCTGTGGTCCCCGGACGACCCGCACCTCTACCACGTGGACGCCACCCTGACCTCGGCCGACGGCACCGACACCGTCGCCGCCTACACCGGGCTGCGCCGCATCGAGGTGATCGGCGAGGACCTGTACCTCAACGGCGCCCGCCTGTTCGTGCGCGGCGTGCTCGACCAGGGCTACTGGCCGCTGACCGGCATCACCCCGCCCGACGACGCCGCGCTGCGCCGCGACCTCGAACTGGCCGCCGAGGCCGGCTACAACCTGGTGCGCAAGCACCTCAAGCTGGAGGACCCGCGCTTCGCGCACCACGCCGACGTGCTCGGCATGCTGGTGTGGGCCGAGCCGGCCGCGACCGGCCGCTTCTCCGCCGACTCGGTGGCGGCGTTCGAGGAGCAGGTCGCGCCCATGGTCGAGCGTGACGGCAACTCCCCCGCGATCATCATCTGGGGCCTTTACAACGAGGAGTGGGGCCTCGACTGGGACATCCCCGGCGACCCGGCCAAGCAGCGGGCGACGGCGCAGGCGTACGACCTGCTCAAGGCGCTCGACCCGAGCAGGCCCGCCGTCGACAACTCCGGCTGGACGCACGTCAGGACCGACCTGCTCGACTGGCACTACTACGACGAGTCCGCCGCCTCCTGGGGCAGGACGGTCGCCGCCCTGGTGAACGGCGAGCAGGACGACTTCCCCGTCAAGCTCGGCCCCGACTTCGTGGTGCGCAAGAAGCTCGCCGGCAGCCCCGACCAGCCGCTGCGCGGCCTGCCCAACCTCAACAGCGAGTACGGCACCGGCTTCACCTCCGTCGAGCGCGGCTGGCAGCTCCGCTGGCAGACCCAGGAGCTGCGCCGCCACGACCGGGTGGCCGGTTACGTCTACACCGAGCTGTACGACATCGAGCACGAGTCGGCCGGCCTGCTCGACTTCGAGCGCCGCGCCAAGGACCTGGGCGGCGTGAACCCGGCCGACGCGAACGCCACGACCACGCTCGTCCTCGACGTCGTGCCCGTCGCGCCCGGCCGTGACGTGCTGAGCGAGACGGGCGAGGTGAGCGTGCCCGTCCGCATTTCGCACCACGGCGCGGAGCCGGTCAACGGCCACCTGCACACCGCCTGGACGCCGGTGCTCGGCGCGACGCCCGCCGCCCCCGGCGCGGAGGGGCCGTGGATCGAGGCCAAGCCGTTCCTGCTCAGCGGCGCCGCCGAGGTGCGCGCCCGGCTTCCTGAGGGCTGGACGAGCGGGCGGCTGCACCTCGCCCTGGTCAGCGACGGCGCCGTGGTGGCCCGCTCCGCCGTGGACGTCGACAGCCACACCGACTTCGTCATCGGCGACAACCGTTAAGGAGATCACGCAAGTGCGACTCACACCCCCCGCGCGGATCATGACCGCGTTAGCCCTGATCGCGACCTGCCTCGGAGCACTGGCCGGCCCCGCCTCTGCGGCCCCCGCCGGCCAGGTGCTCTACTCCCCCAACCTGACCACGTTCCCCCAGGGTGACGCCAGCTACCCGAGGGCGGTCAGGCTCGACCACGACGGCTCGGCGAACGAGACGATGCTGGCCACGTTCGCCAGGCGCGGCCACAACGCGCCCGCCTCGTTCCCGATCTACCGCAGCACAGACGGCGGCCGCACCTGGTCGGCCAACCCGATCTCCACCATCACGTCGCACACCGCGGGCTGGGGCATCGGGGCGCCGGTCCTGTACGAGGTGCCGCGCACCGCCAACGGCCTCAACCAGGGCGACCTCCTGGCGGCCGGCACCGCCTGGGTGGACGGCGACTACACGACGCAGAAGGTCGAGGTGTTCAAGAGCACCGACCACGGCGTGACGTGGACGTACCTGTCGAACTGCACGCAGACCAGCGGCCTGCCCGACACGATCGGGCACGGCATCTGGGAGCCGTGGTTCCTGCTCGCCCCGAACAACACCCTCGCCTGCTTCATCTCCGACGAGCGGCCCGCGAACAGCGCCACCAACAACCAGGTCATCGGCCACTACACCTCCACCAACGGCGGCCAGACCTGGAGCGCCACGATGACGCAGGACGTGGCCTTCCCCAACGACAACCTGGCCAGGCCCGGCATGTCGATCGTGACGGGGCTGCCGAACGGCACGTTCCTGATGGCGTACGAGATGTGCAGGGACGCCACGGACGCCGACCACGCGTGCGAGGTCTACACCAAGACCAGCTCCGACGGCCTCAACTGGGGCACGGGGGCGGGCACCCTGGTGCGCACCTCGGACCAGCGGGAGCTGCTGCACACCCCGTACGTCACCTGGCTGCCCGGCGGCGGCCCCAACGGCACGCTGATCATGTCCGGGCAGCGCGTCGTGGCGGGCCCGACCGGCAACAAGACGGTGCTGGGCGAGTCCGGCCAGGTGCTGTTCATCAACCGCGCCAACGGCCTGGGCGCGTGGACCGAGATCGAGGCCCCCGCCCTCACCTCGCCCACCGGCGGCTACAACTCCGGCGAGCCGTCCTGCCCCGGCTACAGCTCGCCCATCGTGCCCTCGGCGAACGGCACGGACTTCCTCTACCTGACCGCCACGCACCTGACGGGCAACCAGTGCGCGGTGCGGTACGGCATCGGCACGGTGCCCGGCGTGGTCGGCCAGATCACCGGCCCCGGCGGCAAGTGCCTGGACGTGGACACCAACACCAACGCCAACGGCAACGCCGCCCAGCTCTGGGACTGCGGCGTCGCCACCGGCCAGCGCTGGTCCACCCACCCCGACGGCAGTCTGCGCGCCTTCGGCAAGTGCCTGGACGTGGACGCGCAGGGCACCGCCAACCACACCAAGGTGCAACTCTGGCAGTGCAACAACAGCGGCGCCCAGAAGTGGCAGCACCGGGCCGACGGCTCGCTGTACAACCCGCAGTCGGGCCGCTGCCTGGACGCCCCGCAGGGGGCCACCGCCAACGGCACCAAGCTGGAGATCTACGACTGCAACGGCCTGTTCCCGCAGACCTGGACGCTGCCCGTCTAGCACTGAAAGTTTCACGCATCACCGCAGGTCAGAGCCGTGATGAGGGCACCCTGCATTGACGTGCCCCGGGGGGCGTGGCGAGCATGACGCCGCGTCCCCCGACCCTTTCGAAAGGGCACCTTCATGCACCTGCCCAAGGCGGCCGTCGCCGTCCTGGCCACGCTGGTCACCGCGGCCACGGTCGCCGTCGCCGTCGCCTCCACCCCCGCGTCGGCCGCCGCCGGCACGGGCACCGGATACCTGCGCACCAGCGGAAACAAGATCGTCGACAGCACCGGCGCGACCGTCCGCCTGACCGGCATCAACTGGTTCGGCATGGAGACGGACAACCGGACCTTCCACGGTCTGTGGTCGAGCAACCCGTGGAAGGGCCAGATCGACAAGATGGCCTCGCTGGGCTACAACACGCTGCGGGTGCCGTACTCCAACGACGCGCTCAAGCCCGGCGCCACCGCCACCGGCGTCAACGACTACGTCAACCCCGATCTGATCGGGCTGACGCCGCTGCAGATCCTGGACAAGGTCGTCGACTACGCCGGCGCCAAGGGCATGCGGATCATCCTCGACCGCCACCGCCCGACCTCGGCCGGCCAGTCGCCCCTCTGGTACGTCGCCGCCACCCCGGAGAGCACCTGGATCAACGACTGGAAGGCGCTGGCCCAGCACTACGCGGGCAACACCACGGTCATCGGCGCCGACCTGCACAACGAGCCGCACGCCGAGGGCACCAACCCGAACGCCACGGGCGCCTGCTGGGGCTGCGGCGACCAGAGCCGCGACTGGCGGCTGGCCGCCGAGCGGGCGGGCAACGCCGTCCTGTCGGTCAACCCGAACTGGCTGATCTTCGTCGAGGGCGTGAGCTGCCCGAGCGGCGGCCTGTCGAACGTGTGGGACGGCGACCCGAGCAACGACGAGGACTGCGGCTGGTGGGGCGGCAACCTGTCCAAGGCCGGCCAGTTCCCGGTGCGGCTGAACGTGGCGAACCGGCTCGTCTACTCGCCCCACGAGTACGCCACCTCCGTCTACCACCAGAGCTGGTTCGACGCGCCCGACTACCCGGCGAACCTGCCCGCCATCTGGGACAAGTACTGGGGCTACCTGTACAAGCAGAACGTCGCGCCGATCATGCTGGGCGAGTTCGGCACCACGCTGGCCTCGAACGTGGACAAGGTGTGGTTGCAGGAGCTGATGAAGTACCTGGGGACCGGGGTGAACGGGATGTCGTTCACGTACTGGTCGTGGAACCCCAACTCGGGTGACACGGGTGGCATCGCCAACGACGACTGGACCACCATCAACCAGCCCAAGCAGGACATCCTTCAGCCGTACCTGATCCCGCCGGTGGGCGGCGGCACGCCGACGACCACCCCCACCGTCACCCCGCCGCCCGGCCAGTGCACCGTCACCTACAAGGAGACGAACGCCTGGCAGGGCGGCTTCCAGGGCGAGCTGACGGTCAAGAACACCGGGACCTCGGCGATCTCCGGCTGGAGCGCCACGTGGACGTTCCCGTCGGGGGTGACGCTGAACAACGGCTGGAACGCGGTCGTGACGCAGTCGGGCACGACGTGGACCGCCAAGGGGCCGGACTGGTCGAAGAACCTGGCGCCAGGGGCGTCGGTGGCCGTCGGGTTCACCGCCAACGGGCCGAGCAGCCAGCCCGCCGGAGCCGCTTGCTCCTGATTTCAGACCCGAGCGCCCGTCCCGCGATTCCCGACCGAGCACCGCAGGGACGGGCGCTCGTCCTTTCAGGCGAACTGCCTGGCCATCTGGTCGAGCGTCTCCGTCATGACCTCGCGCAGCGTGCGGGCCTCCCGCTCCTCGGCCCACAGGTGCGAGGCCACCCGCAGGGCCACCAGGAAGGCCGCGGCCAGCACCCGGGGCGGCACCGTGGTGGGCCGGTCGCCGACCGCCTCCACGAGGTCGCGCTCCAGGGCGGCGTGGTTGGCGAGCTGCCTGGCCAGCAGCGAGGGGTGGCGCTTGGCCAGGCGGGTGCGCAGCGCCCACTCCCGCTCCGGCTCCTCCGTCTCCCGCTGCAACTCCTCGATGGACGCCCGCAGCGCCTGCCAGGCCGTCAGCCCGGCGTCCTGGGCGCCCACCCGCTCCACCAGGTCGCGGATGCGCTGCTCCTCGCCGTACAGGAGCGCGTCCTCCTTGCCGGAGAAGTAGTTGGAGAACGTCCGCCGCGAGATGTTGGCGGCGTCGGCGATGGCCTCGACGGTGACGGCGTCGAGGCCGTGCTCGACCACGAGTCGCAGGGCCGCCTCGTGCACGGCCTGACGGGTCTCGGCCTTCTTGCGTTCCCGCAGCCCCACCGTGGTGTCCATGATGGGAGCCAGCCTACCTGCGGCAGGCGTGCGGGCCCCGGCTGCGGTCAGGGCCCGCACAAGATCATTATCGCCCATCAAGATCACGTATGGTCCGCTGTGAGCATTGTGTACACTCCTGTATACAGACGTGTGACCCACCCTAGGAGCACCATGGCCGCAATGCCCGAGCGCAAGAGCCGCCGCACCGCGGAGTTCATGGCTGACGTCGTGCACGAGCGGCTGCGCGACGCCATCCTGGCCGCCGAGTTCCGGCCCAACCACCGGCTGGTGGAGGAGGAGCTGGCCGACTGGCTCCAGGTGAGCCGCACCCCGGTGCGCGAGGCGCTGCTGCGGCTGCGCCAGGAGGGCCTCGTCGTCCAGCGCAAGGGCTGGTTCGTGCGCGACCACGCGCCGGAGGAGATCCTGGAGATCATCGAGGCGCGGGCCGGCATCGAGGCGCACGCCGCCTACCTCGCCGCCGAGCGGCTCGACGGGGAGCGGCTGGCGCGGCTGGAGCAGCTCATCGAGCAGATGGAGGCGCCGGGCATCTCGCGGCCGAAGCTCAACGAGCTGAACAACGAGTTCCACGAGATCATCACCGACGGGGCGGGCAACTCGCTGGTCGTGCAGTTCTACCGGCGCACCAAGGTCAACTACTGGAACTTCAACCAGCCCGTGGTCTTCACCCCGGCCGACGACGAGGTGGTCAACACCCAGCACCGCGAGCTGGTCGCGGCCATCGCCGCCAAGGACGCCGAGACGGCCGCGCGGGTGGCGCGCGCTCACGTCAACAACACCACCCGCATCATCGTCGCCGCGCTCGGGCTCGGCTGACCAGCGCCGGGCCGAAGCCGAAGGTCAGCAGGCCGAGCAGGATCACGGCCAGCGCCTGCCACTGCCCGGCGCCCATCGCCTCGTCCAGCACCAGCACGCTGAGCAGCAGCCCGACGAACGGCTGCAGGTAGGTGTTGACCGAGGCCGCCGTCGAGCCCCACCGCAGGATGAACCGGAAGTAGAGCAGGTATCCGGCGGCCGAGGCGAGCAGGCCCAGCTCCACCACGGCCAGCACGGGCAGCGGCGCCGGGCGTCCGAACGAGAAGTGGCCCGTCACCACCGTGACCGGCACCAGCCAGACGGTGGCGGCCGTGAGCTGGCCGCAGGCGATGACGGCCGGGTCCAGGTGCGGGAGGTGCGTCCGGGTGTAGACGTTGCCGACCGCGAAGATCGCCGAGCTGGCGACGACCGCGAGCGGCCAGAGCCCGCCGGCCTCCGGACCGCCCGCAGAGCCGACGGGACCGGCCGACAGCGCCGCCATGCCGAGGAAGGCGACGGCGATCCCGGCCAGCCGCGGGAGGCTGAACGGCTCCGCCCGCGTGACCAGGCTCGCGATCAGGAACACGAACACCGGCGTGGTCGCCGACAGCACGACCGCCGTGGAGGAGGTGACGTGCTCCTGCGCCACCGTCAGCAGGGTGAACGGCAGCGCGATGTTGAACGCCCCGAGCAGCGCCAGATGCCCGAGCAGCCGCCGGTCGCGCGGCACGGCGAGCCCGCGCACCCGTACGACGACGGCCAGCACCACGGCGGCCAGCCCCATCCGGATGAGCACGATCATGTACGGGTTGAACGACCTGAGGGCGATCGCGGTGAAGAAGAAGCTGGCTCCCCAGATCGACGTCATCACCGCGTAGAGCCCGTAGTCCCTGGCCGTGCCGCGGACGGTCATGCAGGGGCGTCGTTCCTGCTGGTCATCCTGGCCAGGAAGGCCCTGGTCCGCTCGTGCGCGGGCGCGTTCAGCACCTGCTCGGCCGGCCCCTCCTCGACGATCGTGCCGTCCACCATGAAGACGATCCGGTCGGCGATGTCCTCCACCAGCGGGATGTCGTGGGTGGCCATCAGCATCGTGCACTCCTGCCTGGCCAGGTCCCTGATGACGCCCGCGACCTCGACGCGCAGCTCGGGGTCGAGCGCGCTGGTCGGCTCGTCCAGCAGGATCATGCTCGGGTCCATGGCCAGCGCCCTGGCGATGGCCACCCGCTGCTGCTGGCCGCCGGAGAGCTGGCGCGGGTAGTGGTGCTCGCGCCCGGCCAGCCCCATCCGGCCGAGCAGCTCGGCGGCCCGCCGCTCCGCCGTCGCCCGGTCGAGGCGCAGCACCTGGCGCGGCCCGTAAGCCACGTTCTGGACGGCGGTCAGGTGCCTGAACAGGTTGAAGTGCTGGAAGACCATGCCGATGCGGGCCCGCTGCCTGCTCGCCTCGCGGTCGCCGAGCGGCTGCAGGTGGTCGCCCACCCTGCGGTAGCCGATCAGCTCGCCGTCCACCTCGACGCTGCCGGAGTCGATCAGCTCCAGGTTGTTCACGCAGCGCAGGAACGTGGACTTGCCCGCCCCGGAAGGCCCGATGAGCGCCACGATCTCGCCGTCGCGGACCTCCACGGACACGTCCTTGAGCACCCGGGTCGCGCCGAACGACTTGAACACGTGCCGCGAGCGCATCTTGACCGGTGCCTCTGTCATGGCCGTCACCTCGCAGGGAACTTGCGCTCGAGGACGTGCTGCAGCACCGTGATCAGCGCGGTGAGCAGCAGGTACCAGAAGGCCGCGACGAGCAGCAGTTCGAGATACTTGAAGTTGGTGTAGTAGACGCGGCTGACCGAGAGCAGGATCTCCGAGTACCCGATCGCGTACGCCAGCGACGTGTTCTTGATCATCAGGATGTACTGGTTGCCCACGGCGGGCATCACGATCCGGAACGCCTGCGCCAGCACGATCTGCCGGGTGATCTTCCCGCCGGGCACCCCGAGCGCGCGGGCCGCGTCGCGCTGCCCCTGGTCCACGCCCTGGATGCCGCTGCGGATGACCTCCGCCATGTACGCGCTCTCGGCCAGCGTCAGCGCGAACAGCCCCGCCAGGAACGGCGTGAAGAACGTGCTGGCCGCCTGGTCCTCGATCAGCACGATGTCCGTGAACGGGATCGACAGGCTCACCCGCCCGATCACCCGCGGCACCGCGAAGAACCAGATCAGCAGCTGCACCAGCATCGGCGTGCCACGGAAGACGAACACGAAGCCGGCCGCCGCGGCCCGCAGCACCGCGTTGTCGCTGATGCGCAGCAGCGCCACACCCGTGCCGAGCACGATGGCCAGCGCCGTGCTGAGCGTGGCCAGGGAGAGCGTCCCCCAGACCGCCTCCAGGATGGCCGGCCCGAACAGGTAGCGCCCGACCGTGCTCAGGTCGAACACGCCCGAGCGCAGGAACGGCAGCGCGATCAGGGGGATGACGACGATGACGGCGCAGGCCTGGAGGATCTGCCCCCAGGGCCTGGGCCGGCGTACGGGAAGGTAGACCTGCTGGTCAGGGCTTGGCATCGAGCTGCCCGTTGTACGCGGGCTGCTTGAGCCCGCCGACCGTCAGGTTCCACTTGCCGAGGATCTTGTCGTACGTGCCGTCCTTGATCATCGCGTCGAGCGCGGTGTAGACGGCGTCACGCAGCTCCGGGTTCCTCCCCTTCATGAAGGTGAAGTTGATCAGGTAGTCGACCAGGTGGTAGTCGGTGGTGGCGAACTGGTCGGGGTTCTCCTTGACGATGTACTGCGCCTGCGCCAGGTCCGGCGCGTACGCCGAGATGCGCTCCGACAGCAGGCCCTGGAGGCCGAGCGGTGTCGAGGTGTAGTGCTCGACCTCGATCTTCCCGGCCGGGCAGGAGGCGTTCTCCTTCTCCACGGCCTTCTCCAGCGTGGTCGAGCCCTCCAGCATGCCGAGCTTCTGGCCGCACATGGCCTGGCCGGTCGCGTACTTGCCGGCGTCCGCCTTGCGGACCAGGAAGGTCGCGCCGGACTGGTAGTAGCCGACCATGTCGACCTGCTGGAGCCGTTCGGGGTTCGGGCTCATGCCGCCCGAGCCCATGTCGAACTGGCCCGCCTGCAGCCCGGCGATGATCGCCGAGTAGTCGACCTGCACCCACTGGGTGGTCAGGCCGAGCCGCTTGGCGATCTCGTCGACGATGTCCACGCCGAAGCCCTGCAGATCCTGCGAGCCCTCCGCGCGGAACTCCCCTGGGATGTACGACTGCTGCGAGCCGATCATGAGGACGCCCTGCTGCACGGTGGGCACCTTGGCGTCCTGCCCGCTCGCCCGCGGCTGCCCGCCGCCGTTGGAACAGGCGGCCAGCACCAGGACGGCGGCGGCGGCCACGGCCGGGAAGAACCTCATCCTTGTCTCCCTGCGTGAGGTGGTCGGGGGGTGGGAACCGCTAGCGGGAGTCGGCGGAGCGACCGGGCTTGCCGGCCGGCGCGGGACGGTCGAAGTCGGGGCAGTCGGCGGCCTCGTCGAAGGTCCGCTGCACCTCGGCCTGGTAGTCGGCGGGGAAGCTCTGCTCGGCCAGGCCCTGGGGGACGCGCTCCCAGTAGAAGCGCGGCGGCCGCATCCGGATGCCCGGCTCGCTGAGCACGTAGGTGAAGCAGTCGTAGTGCTCGCCGTCGTCACCCCGCACGGTGAGGAAGACGATGTCGAAGTCGTCGAACTCGTCCTTCAGATGCGCGTCGTCGACCTCGAACACGATCCCCTGGGCGGCCTTGCCGTACGTGCCGGTGTCCGCCAGGTGGCACCAGCCCCGGTCGGTGCGCTCGCCCGCCGCGCGGAACTGGATCTGCCGGTTGACCGCCTTGGCCTTGGTCACCGCAACGGCCTCGGGGAGGTATTTCCGCAGCTCGGACTCCAGCAGGTAGGTGCAGTAGCCGAAGTAGTACATGGCTCTCTCCAGGGGAAACGAGATTGTATGTGTTACCGTACGCCAATCTGTATACAGCCATTCCGTACATTCCGTCCAGACAGGAGAACTCGTGATTCCGCTCTTCAGGCAGCTTCACCACGTGTGCGTCGTCGTCGCGGACCTGGACCGGGCCGTGGCCTACTACGAGAGCGTGGGCATCGGACCGTGGTTCGACTACCCGAAGGGCGGGGCCTACGTCGAGTACGACGTCCCCAACGCGGAGGCGTCCGCCGCGATGCGCTACAAGTGCGCCGACCTGGACAACGTGCAGCTCCAGCTCTGCCAGCCGTCCGAGCTGGACTCGCCGCAGCGGCGCTTCCTGGACTCGGTCGGGGAGGGCGTCTACCACCTCGGCTTCGAGACCCCTGACCTGGCGCGGGCCGAGGAGCAGGGGCGGGAGGCGGGGCTGGGGATCGTCGCGCGGGGCCGGCGGGCCGACGGGTCGGGGTTCTGCTACTTCGACACGCGTGACGGGGCCGGGGTGACGCTGGAGGTCCGTAAGACCCAGGCCTGACCACTCAACCGATGGACGAATCAGTGAGAAGCCAGCACACTCGCGAGGTGTATGGAGAGAACCTGCCACTGTTACGGAGACCCCGATGGCAAGCCTGGCTTCTCCTGCGCTGGTCGGGCGGGACGCCCCGCTGCGATTACTCATCGGCGCCATCACCTGCCCGCCCGCCGTCATCCAGGTGCAGGGCGAGGCGGGGATCGGCAAGACCAGCCTCGTCCGAGCCGCGATCGAGCAACTCACCGCGACCGGCCCCGCCCCAACCGCACCCGCAGATCCCGGCAGGACGGTGCTGATCGGTCACTGTCACCAGATCCGCGAGCCGTTCCCCTACGGGCCGGTGTTCGACGCGCTGCGCCACGTCGCGGCGGCCCTGCCCGGCCGCGACCGGCTCAGCCCCGTCACCGGCGCGCTGCGCGGCTACCTGCCCGAACTCGCGGGACACCTGCCGCCCGCGCCCTCCCCGCCGCCCATGGACGACCCGCGCGCCGAGCGGCACCACCTGTTCCGCGCCGTGCACGCGCTGCTCAGCGCGGCCGGGCCGGTGGTGCTGGTCGTCGAGGACCTGCACTGGGCCGACGACGGCACCCGCGACCTGCTGCGCTTCCTCACCGACCAGCCGCCCGACGGGCTGGCGCTGGTAGTGACGTTCCGGCGGGAGGAACTGCCGGTGGCGGGGCTGCCGTTCGGACACGCCTACCGCCGGGCGCCCGGCGTGCGCAGCGAGCTGATCTCGCTGACGCCGCTCGACGTGGACGGCGTGCGCAGGCTCGCCGGAGCGCTGCTCGCCTCGAACCCCGGCGGCGCGCACCCCGGCGCCGCGTTCGCCGCCAAGCTGCACGAGCGGACGTCCGGGGTGCCGTTCGTGATCGAGGAGGTGGTGCGGTCGCTGCTCGACGACGAGGGCCACCTGCCCGAGCCCGAGGCGCTCGACCGGATGGGCGTGCCTGTGCTCCTGCGCGAGGCCATGGCCGAACGCCTGACCGGGCTGTCACCCGCCGCGCTGGGCGCCGTCCGCGCCGCCGCCGTCCTGCGCCTGCCCGCGGACGAACCCCTCATCAACGCGGTCTCCGGCGAACCAGGGCTGAGTGAGGCGTTGCGGGCCGGGGTGCTGCGCGAGCACCCCGACGGCATGTACGGCTTCCGCCACGCCCTCGCCCAGCAGGCCGTCTACGACGCCATCCCCGGCCCCGACCGCAGGATCACCCACCGCCGCGCCATGGCCGCGCTGGCCACCCTCGACCCGCCGCCCCTCGTCCAGCTCGCCCACCACGCCCGGCACGCCGGCGAGGTCGCCGCGTGGCAGCGGCACGGCAGCGCCGCCGCCGACCACGCCGCCGCCATCGGCGACATCCCCCTGGCCGTCGAGCTGCTCGAAGGGCTGCTCGCCGACCCGAAACTGCCCACGCAGGCGCGCGGCCCGCTGGCGCTGCGGCTCAGCCGCGTCGCCGCCATCGGCCTGTCGCACCGGCGCGTCGTCCGCATCCTGCGCCACCTGCTGTCCGACGACTTCCTGTCCCGGCAGGTACGCGGCGAGGCCCGGCTCAACCTCGGCGTGCTGCTGTCCAACCAGGCGGGCGCGATCACCGCGGGCCGTCAGGAGATCCTCGCCGCCCTCCCCGACCTGGCCGACAGCCCCTGCCTGGCCGCCCGCGGCCTGGCGCTGCTCGCGATGCCCGTGTGGGGCGGCGAGCCGCTGGCCATCCACGAGGAGTGGATGGCGCAGGCCGAGAAGCTGCTCGTGGAGGACCAGGACCCGGAGCTGACCGCCGCCGTCCAGGCCAACAAGGTGAGCATGGCCATGCTCGTCGGCTCCCCCGACGCGTTCGAGCTGGCCGGCACGCTGCCCGTCAACGACCCGTCCACCGCCGTGCGCAGGCAGGTGGCGCGCGGCTACTCCAACCTGTACGACGCCGCGCTCGCCCTCGGGCACTACGCCGCCGCCGGCCGGTTCGGTGAGCGGAGCAGGCGCGTCGCCGAGGAGACCGGCGCGCTCTACCCGGCGTTCCTGGTCGAGATGTCGTCGATCCGGCTCGACCTGCTGACCGGCCGCTGGGCGGGCCTGCGCGAGCGGGCGCTGGCCGCCGTCGAGATGACGTACGAGGCGCCGCTGCTCGCGGTCGAGGCGCGGCTCGCGCTCGGCGTGCTCGCCCTGGCCCAGGGCGAGTGGGACGAGGCGGGCGAGCACCTGGAGGCGGCGGGGGTGCGGGACCTGGACTCCGGGTTCCTGCCGGTCGCCGTGGCCGGGTCCAGCGGGCTGGTCGAGCTGCACCTGACCAGGGACGCGCTGGAGCCCGCCCTGGCGGCGGCCGACCTGGCGGTGACCCGGCTGCGGCGCAAGGGGGTGTGGGTGTGGGGCGATCAGCTCGTCCCCGCGGCGGTCGCGGCGCTGCTGCGGGCCGGGCGGGCGTCGGCGGCGGCCGGGCTGGTCGCGGAGTTCGCGGCGGGCATCGAGGGGCGGAACGCGCCGTCCGCGCACGCCGGGCTCGACCTGGCCGAAGGCTTGCTGGCCGGGGACGCGGGGGGCTTCGACGAGGCCGCGCGGTGTTACGGGCGGGCGCGGGCGGCGTACCTGGCGATGCCGCGCCCGTACGCGGCGGCGCGCGCGGCCGAACTGGAGGCGAGCGCCTGGCTCGCGGCGACCGGCCACGGCGGCGCGACCGGCCCCGGGGCGAGACGGGCGGGCGCGGACGGGCGGCAAGCCGAAACGCGACGGGCCGGCGCGGACGGGCGGCAGACCGAGGCGCGGCGGACGGGCGCGGACGGGCGGCAGACCGAGGCGCGGCGGGCCGGCGCGGACGGGCGGCAGGCCGAGGGGCGGCGGGTGCGGGCGGAGAGGGGGCGGGCCGCCGACCTGATCGCTGACGCGGCCGAGCGGTACGCCGCCCTGGGCGCCACCCACGACGCCGCCCGCTGCCGCCGCCTCCTGCGCGACCTCGGCCCCGACCGCCCGCCGGCCCGCCGCGCCAGGAGGACCGGCGACGGCGTGCTGTCGCCGCGTGAGAGCGAGGTGGCCAGGCTGGTCGCGCTGGGCCGGACGAACAGGGAGATCGCCGAGGTCCTGTACCTGTCGCAGCGCACGGTGGACACGCACGTGGCCCGGGTGCTGCAGAAGCTGGGCGTGCGCACGCGCGCGGACGTGAGAGAGCCCCGGCCGGAAACCCGGCCGGGGCCCGTCACCCCCGAGTCGTGAGGCCGCCTAGACCGTGATGCTCCACGAGTCGAGGTAGCCGGTGTCTCCGGCGTAGACGTCCTCGATGTCGAGCACCCACGTGCCGGCCGCCTGCTGGCTCACCGGGACGGAGAACGTCCTGGTGCCGTAGGCGGTGCAGGTCGTGCCGCCGTACCGGTCGACCACGTACCAGGTGCCGTTGGGGCCGCGCAGCCAGATGTCGAGGTCCTCCGCGCAGGTGTGGCTGATCGTGATGGACAGCCGGACCGGCGTGGTCGCGGTGCCCGTCGCGGTGGAGGTGATCGAGCTCTGGGTGTTGCTGAAGTCGGCGATCGGATAGTTGGTGTCGTTGGTGAAGGTCCTGCCGCCGGAGGTGCCCTGGACGGTCAGCGCGTACGTCGTCGTCCGCGTGGCCGTCTCGCCCGTGCCGGTCACCGTGACGGTGTAGCTGCCCGCCGGGGTGGTGGGCGCGGTCGAGATCGTCAGCGTTGACGAGCCGCCCGAGGTGACCGAGGCCGGGTTGAACGTGGCCGAGGCGCCGGTCGGCAGGCCGGAGGCGGCCAGGTTCACGGTCTGGGCGGTGCCGGCCGTGGTGCTGGTGCCGATGGTGGACGTGGCCGCCGAGCCGGCCTGCACGGTGCCGCTCGCCGGGTTCGCCGAGATGGAGAAGTCACGGGTGGGCGGGGTGCCGCCGACCGCCTGCTTCCAGATCGCGTACATGGCCGCGTCCGCCGCCCTGTCCAGCACGGTGTCGTTGATGTTGGTGGTGGTGTCGCAGGCGGCGTGGTAGCAGGAGTCGTACGCGCGCCCTGCCGTGCCGCCCCACTTGGCGGCCTGCGCCGAGGTCTTGGTGGCGCTGGCGCCGGCCGCGACGCCGGAGCTGGCGATGCCCGCGTTGCGGAAGGAGGCGTCGTCGGAGCGGTTGGCGCCCTCGACGTTCTCCTCGGGCTGCAGGCTCAGCCGGTCGTAGAACTCCTTGAGGTAGGCGGCCCCGGTGGTGTTGATGTTGTTGATGAAGTAGCCGCCGTTGGTGGAGCCCGTCATGTCGTAGTTGTAGTAGACCTGGATGCGCTGCCGTTCGGCGGCGCTGAGCGAGGCCACGTAGTACTCCGACCCGTTGAGCCCCTGCTCCTCGTCGGTCCACCAGCCGAACCTGACGTGCTTGGCGAGCGTCGGGTTGCGCTGCGCGAGGGTCAGCGCGACTTCGAGCAGGTTCGCCGAGCCGGACCCGTTGTCGTTGATGCCCGGCCCGGCCGCCACGCTGTCGAGGTGCGCGCCGGACATGATGACCTGGTTGGCGTCGCCGCCCGGCCAGTCGGCGATCAGGTTCGGGCCCGCGCCGCTGCTGCAGTAGGTGGTGGTGCAGCTCTGCCTGACGACGGTGTAGCCCGCCGCGCGCAGCTTGTCCTCGATGTAGGTCACCGACTGCAGGTAGCCGTTGCCGGTGGACCTGCGGGTCCCGCCGTTCGCGGTCGCGATCGACTGGAACTGCGTCAGGTGCGCCTTGACGTTGGTGAGGCTGATGTCCGGCGGGTCACCCGGGTTCGGCCCCTGGCCGACGGTGAGCGTGTAGGTGGCGGTGTGCGAGGTCGTGCCCGCTCCTGTCACGGTGATCGGGTACGTGCCCTGCGGCGTGCCCGAGCCGGTCTGCAACGTCAGTGTCGAGGAGTTGCCCGAGGTCACCGAGGTGGGGCTGAACGTCGCCGTGGTGCCGGACGGCAGGCCCGAGGCCGACAGGTTCACGGTCTGCGCGCTGCCCGAGGTGGTCTGCGTGTTGACCGTGGCCGTGACCTGCTGGCCCGGCGTCGCGCTGCCGGACGACGGGTTGAGCGTGAGCGAGAAGTCGTTGCCCGGCGTGCCGCAGGCGGGCTCGCCCGACGCCGCCGCCACGCTGACCGCGCTCCAGGCGGCCTTGGTGGTGTTGCACTCCACGCTGCTCGCGCCGTACAGCTCGATGACGGCCGCGACGGAGGCGGCGCGCACGTTCGTGTAGCGCCAGGTCGAGGTCTTGCGGGACAGGGCGCCCATGAAGATCTTGCCGGCCTTCTGGACGCCGATGCCGGTGACCGACGAGGGGCCGCCGGAGCAGATCGGGCTGGACGGCTTGCCGCCGCCCGGGTTGTTGCCCTCGGCCAGCAGGTAGAACCAGTGGTTCAGCGGGCCGGCCGCCGCGTGCACCTCGGTGCTCGGGATCGAGGAGGACCAGCAGTTCGGGTCGCCGAGCGCACTCGGGTTGTACATGTTGCGGATCGGGCCCTGCCCGACCAGGTTGACCTCCTCGCCGACCAGGTAGTCCGGCGGGTCGTTGGGGTTGTTGGCGTAGTGCTCGGTGAGCGCGCCGAAGATGTCGCCGGTGCCCTCGTTGATGCCGCCGTTCTCGTTGCCCGAGCCGGCGCCGCCCGGGGTGGTCTGAAAGATCGCGTGGCCGTACTCGTGCGCCACCACGTCGATGGGGGTGGCCTGCGCGGTGTTCGCCTGGTTGTGGCCGAAGTTGGTGTAGCTGCCGTTCCAGTACGCGTTGACCTCGTTCAGGCCGACCCTGGCGGGAAAGCCGCGTCCGCTGCCGTTGATGCCGTTGCGGCCCAGCCAGTCGCGCAGCATCTCCCACTCGCGCTGCACGCCGTAGAGCGCGTCCACGCACGCGGTCTCCAGGTTGGTGCCGGAGCCGTTGCCCCACGCGTCGTCGGTGCCGGTGTAGGCGCTGCCGTTCTGCCCGCCGCACTGGATGCCGGGCCTGGTGGTGTCGGTCATCGAGTACGAGCTGCCTGAGCCGCTCGTGCTGATCGTCACCTGGCCGTAGTAGTAGCCGTTGCCGGTGCCGGCGCGTACGAGGTCGTAGGAGTCGGCGACCTTGCCGGTGCGCGCGTCCACGAACACGTGCTGGATGCTCGGCTGCCCCTTGGCGATGCCGCTGACCACGGCCTCCCAGGTCAGCCGGGGCCGCTCGCCCCAGGCCAGCACGACCAGGCGCGGCTCGGCCGTGTCGTCCACCCGCTCCAGCCGCGTCTTCGCGACCTCGGTGGCCCGCTCCGCGCTGATCCTGGCCCTGGTCGGCACGTTGTCCGGGCTCGGCCCGGACGCCGCCACCGTGTCCCTGACGTTCCCCGCCGCGTCGGTGACCACCACGGCGTCGCCGCCGACCA
This sequence comes from Nonomuraea monospora, assembly GCF_039531895.1. Taxonomy (NCBI): domain Bacteria; kingdom Bacillati; phylum Actinomycetota; class Actinomycetes; order Streptosporangiales; family Streptosporangiaceae; genus Nonomuraea; species Nonomuraea monospora. Next base: position 207,197 of record NZ_BAAAQX010000016.1, on the reverse strand, counting down.
TGGGCAGTCCCTTGTACGTGCGCTCGTACGCCACGTAGTACATGTCGCTCGCGCCCGGCGTCACCGAGACCCTGCTGTACGCCTCGTCCGGACCCCTGGTCAGCTCGTCCACCTGGCTGGAGACCGCCTTGTCGGCGACGGCCGCCGCGAGCGAGGCGGGATCGGCCGCCAGCGCGGCCGTCGGCGGGTTCTGCTGCTTGGACGCCCCGGGAGGCGCGGCGTTCGCGGGTGACACCACGGTCGCGGCCGTGGCGACACCCACGAACGCGGCGAGTAAGGCTTTGCGTTTCACGGCTGTCTTGCTCCTTTCGGCGGTTTCCCTGGGCCGCCGGGCACCTGTGGGCGCGCGGCGGCCCGCGCGTAACCCGGGATCTCCTGGGTTCGCGGTGGTGACAGGGAAATGGGGGGTGACGGGAAAGCGACCGGACCGTTTCGCCTTGTTGCCGCCCGACGCTAAGCCCTCCGTGACGGCGGGAAAATACGTATGTGCATCGGTAGGCATACCGATAATTCCGTTTCGCCTGGTGAGGTGGGGGACAATCGGACGCGTGCACTTCGGCGTCCTCGGCCCGCTCGCGGTCTGGCCCGCCGACGGCGACCCGATCGCCGTCGGCGGCCCCCGGCCGCGCGCCCTCCTGGCGATGCTGCTGCTCGACGCCGGACGGCTGGTCAGCGTCGAACGCCTCATCGACGGCCAGTACGGCGACCGGCCCCCGTCCGGCGCGGCCAACGCGGTCCAGGCCCAGGTCTCCCGGCTCAGGCGGCAGCTCCCGCCCTCACTGATCGAGTCCCACGGGACGGGCTACCGGCTCGCGGCCGAACCCGGCACCGTGGACGCGCACCGCTTCGAACGGCTCGCGGGCGAAGGCCGCAGGCTCCTCGCCGCCGGGCTGCCCGCCCAGGCCGCCGCCGTGCTGCGGGACGGGCTGGCCCTGTGGCGCGGCCCGGCGTTCGCCGACGTGGCCGACGCGCCCTTCGCGGGGCCGGCGGCGGTGCGGCTGGAGGAGCTGCGGCTGGCCGCCACCGAGGACCTGTACGAGGCCGAGCTGTCGCTCCCCGACGCCGGTCCCTCGGCCGGGCTGCGCGAACTCGTCGCCGCCCATCCGCTGCGCGAGCGGGCCCGCGGGCTGCTCATGCGGGCGCTGCACGCGGACGGGCGGCAGGCCGAGGCGATGGCCGCGTACGAGGAAGGGCGGCGGCTGCTCGCCGACGAGCTCGGCGCGGACCCGTCGCCCGAGCTGGCCGCCCTGCACCTGGAGATGCTGCGCGGCACGCGGGAACGCGCCGCCGTCCGCCGGGCCGGGCTGCCCGCGCAGCTCACCAGCTTCGTGGGGCGGGAGTCGGAGCTGTCCCGGCTGGCCGACCTGCGGGCCGCCCGGCTCGTCACGATCGTGGGGCCGGGCGGGACGGGCAAGACCCGCCTGGCCATCGAGGCCGCCACCCTCTACCCGCCGTCCGCCGCCGATGGGGTGACGTTCGTGGACCTGTCACTCGTGGACGCACCCGCGCACGGCTCTCGGAGTGGTGTGGCGGTCGGCGGGGTGGTGGGTGGGCAGGTGGCGCAGGTCGTGCTCGGGGCGCTCGGGGTGCGGGAGCCCGCGCTCAGGCCGTCCGGCGCGCCCGACCCCGCGGAACGGCTCGTCGCCGCGCTGGCCGGGCAGGAGCTGCTGCTCGTCCTGGACAACTGCGAGCACGTCATCGACGAGGCCGCCACGCTCACCCGCCGCCTCCTCGCCCAGTGCCCCGGCCTGACCGTCCTCGCAACCAGCAGGGAACCGCTGGGCATCACCGGCGAGCACCTCGTCCCCCTCGCGCCTCTCCCCACCCCGCCCCCGGGCGCGCCGGACCCGATGACTTACCCGGCCGTCAGGCTGTTCGCCGACCGGGCGGCGGCCGTCCGGCAGGGGTTCAAGCTCGACCCCGGCAACCTGGACGACGTGCTGCGGATCTGCGCCGCGCTGGACGGGCTGCCGCTGGCCATCGAGCTGGCGGCGGCGCGGGTGCGCACGTTCAGGGTGGCGGAGATCGCCGACCGGCTGGCCGAGCACGGCCGGTTCCGGCTGCTCTCGCGCGGCGACCGCACGGCCGCCGCGCGCCACCAGACCCTGCACGCGGTGGTGGAGTGGAGCTGGAGCCTGCTCGGGCCCGAGGAGCAGGCGCTGGCCAGGCGCTTGTCGGTGTTCACCGGCGGCGCGACGCTGGAGGCGGTCGAACACGTCTGCGGCGACGCCACAGAATCGGTGGTGGACGTGCTGGCCGACCTGGTGGACAAGTCGCTGGTCGAGACCGACGGCGAGCGCTACCAGATGCTCGACACCATCCGCCTGTTCTGCCTGGAACGCCTGGCCGAGGCGGCCGAGGAGGAGCGGCTGCGGCAGGCCCACGCCGCCTGGTTCCTCCGGTTCGCCGAAAGCGCCCACGAACACCTCTACCAGGCCGAACAGCTCGACTGGCTCGCCTCCCTGTCGGCCGACAACGCCAACCTGCAAGCCGCCCTGCACTGGAGCGCCGAGCACGACAGGCCGACCGCGTGGCGGCTGGTGGGCACGCTGGGCATGTACTGGTGGCTGACGGGCCGGCGCGGCCAGGCCGTCCGGCACGCCGAACGCCTCCTCGGCAGCACCGGCGCCGAGCCGCCCGCCGGGCTGGCGGAGGAGTACGTGCTGGCCGTGCTGCACGCCGTGCCCGACACCGGCTCGCCGCACTGGGAGACGGCCAAGCGGATCGTCGCGTCGCTGGACCGGCCGATGCGCTACCGGTTCGGCGTGGCGCTGTGGGGCATGATCGCGGGCCCGCCCGAGGGCGGGCTGCCGGTGGATCGGGACCGGTGGATGTCCAGGACCGACTCGTGGAGCCGGGCGCTCGACCGGCTCGGCGTCGCCCTGGTGACGCTGCACGACGGGCGGCTCACCGACGCGGAGACCATGCTGGAACAGGTGCTGGCGGACTTCGGCGCGCTGGGCGAGCGGTGGGGCACGGGGCAGGCGCTCGACTGGCTGGCCCTCATCGCGAGCTGGCGCGGCGACTGGCGGCCGGCGATGGAGCTGTGGGACCGGGCGCTCGCCCTGTTCGCCGAGCTCGGCGCGCTCGACGAGCTGGCGGACGTGCTGAGCAGGCGTGCCAACGCGCACTGGCGGGCCGGTGACGCCGAGGCCGCGCGGGCCGACAACGAGCGGGCCGGTGAGCTGGAGCGGCGGCTGGGGCGGCCGGAGCTGAAGGCCTGGGTGCAGCTCCAGCTCGGGGACATCTCGCGGCTCCAGGGCGACCCGGCCGAGGCCGCCCGGCGGCTCGACGCGGCCCTGTCCGGCTCGGGGACCGGGGCGTTCACTGCCGGAGGAGTGAGGTCACGCGTGTACACCGCGCTGGGGCGGCTGGCCGCTGCCCGGGGGGACGTGGAGGGGGCGGGGCGCATGCACGCGGAGGCGCTGGCGGTCGCGCTGGCGTCGCCGCTCGCCAACGACGTGGCCGACGCGGCGGAAGGCCTGGCCGGACACGCCCTGGCCGAGGCCACACAGGGGACCGGGGGCGAGGGCTCGGCTGAGGCGCCGGGGCACGCGGCGAGTGGGCGGGCGGCGGGCGAGGACGCGGCGTCCGGGCAGGCGGCGGCTCGGCGGGCGGCGGTGCTGCTCGGGGTCGGGGTGGCGGTGCGCGGCACGGCCGTGGCCGGGGATCGCGACGTGGCCGCGACGGCGGCGGGCGCCACCCGCGTGCTCGGGCCCGAGGCGTTCGCGGCGGCGTACGCGAAGGGGGCGGCGATGAGCCGGGAAGAGGCGCTGACCACCCTGCGCGACACCTCGGGCCGGTAGCAACGCGCCCGCCGAGGTCGGCGCCAGAGCCACCCGCGCGCCCGGCGGCACCACGCCGCTGACAGTCGCGCCAGGCACTGTCAGCCGGCAGTCGCCCCGCTGTCAGCACCCCCCGCGAAGCTTCCAACCATGCGAAACGTCCTCATCTCCGGCGCCAGCATCGCCGGCCCCGCCCTCGCCCACTGGCTCACCCGCTACGGCTTCAAGGTCACCGTCATCGAGAAGGCCCCCACCCTGCGCCCCGGCGGCCAGGCGGTGGACTTCAAGGGCGAGACCCACCTCACCGTGCTGCGCCGCATGGGCATCCTGGACGACGTGCGCCGCCTCCAGACCGGCGGCGCCGACCAGGAGATCGTGGACGCGACCGGCCGCGGGCTGGCGACGATCCCCGGCGAGTTCACCGGCGGCGCCCTGGAGATCAAGCGCGGAGACCTGGCCGCGCTCCTGTACGAACGCACCGCCCCCCACTGCGAGTACGTCTTCGGCGACTCGATCACCTCGCTCACCGAGACCCCCGGCGGCGTCCAGGTCACCTTCGAGCGCACCGCGCCCCGCACCTACGACCTGGTCATCGGCGCGGACGGGATCCATTCGAACGTGCGCCGCCTGACCTTCGGCCCCGAGTCCGACTATGTCCGGCATCTCGGCTACTACTACGCCCTGGTGGACGTCGAGGGTGACTTCGGCGGGAAGCCGCAGATGTACAACGAGCCCGGCCGGATGGTGGCGACGGGCGGGCCGAAGGCGCCGGCGTTCTTCGTCTTCGCCTCCGAGCCGCTGACCTACGACCGCTACGACGCCGGGCAGCAGAGGGAGCTGCTGGCCAGGGCGTACCAGGGCATGGGCTGGCGGACGCCGCAGATCATGGAGGCGGTGCGCCGGTCGGACAGCGTCTACCTCGACTCGATCAGCCAGGTCAGGATCGACCGCTACAGCCAGGGCCGGGTGGCGCTGCTCGGCGACGCCGGGTACGGCAACACGCTGGGCGGCTTCGGCTCGGGGCTGGCGGTGGTGGGCGCGTACGTGCTGGCGGGCGAGCTGGCCGCGGCGCGCGGCGATCACCACGTGGCCTTCGCCGAGTACGAGCGGCAGTTCAGGCCGTACGCCAAGATCGCCAAGAACGGCAACGCCGGCCCCTTCCTCGCGCCGCCCACCACGGGACGCATGCGCATGCGCAACTGGATGTTCAAGTCGAGCTTCCTCATGGGTCTGATGCTCAAGATGACCGACAAGTTCGCCACGGACATCACGATCAAGTCGTATTGAACTTTCTTCGCCGCGGCCGCATCCAATCCCGGCATGAGAACCAAGAACGTGCTCGCAGCCCTGACCGCGGCGCCCCTCGCCGCGGCCCTGATCGCCGTCCCCGCCCAAGCCGCGACCGCCGCCCCCGCCTGCCCGGCGCCCACCAAGGCCGAGCTGAAGGGGCTGAACGACAGCGAGCCGCCCGCCAAGGGCACGAAGGCCCTCAGGGGTGTGCGCGTCCGCCATCTTCCCAAGGGCTTCACCACCGGCTCGCTCTCGGCGAGCAAGTACGACGGCATCACCGAGTACGGCTACGACTGGTCCGACAATCGTGACGACGTCGACCTCGCGCACCGGTCCCTGTGGGTGCGGGTGGTGTGCTGGCCGAAGGCGACCAGGCTGTCGCAGCTCAAGAAGATGCCTGTGACCTTGGGCACGTTCGCGAACAACCCGAAGGTCGTGAAGCTGGGCGGGCGCACGGTGCTGAGGCAGGGGGGTGACGGTGCGCTGGGTCACGGCCGGTACGTCGGCTGGGTCGAGCGTCCCGGCGTCGTCGTCACCGTGATGGCCAGCCAGCCGCTGGTGCCCGAGCTCGCCGCCATCGTCAGGGGCATCAAGCTCTGAGAGGTGGGGCTCCTACTCAGGACGTACAGAGTTACGGCCGCATGACTGATGCGCTCGGGGGCCGAGCCTGTGCATCCTGGTGGGGACAGGTCCGTTGGGGGCCTCGTTCCGGACCTGAGAGGAGCCACGTGCGGATGAACGACACGGCTGGCCGCCCCACCGTGATCCTGGGCAACGGCGCCGTCGGCAGGGTCGTGCTGGCCCATCCGTCCCGGTGCGACCTGGTGCTCGTGCTCGGCATGGACGGCACCCTGCTGAGCTGTGCGCTCGACGACATCGCCTGCGTGGTCGGCGGCGCGCCACTGTGCCGGGACGGCTGACCCCTCTGCGGGCGCCGCTGTGCGGGAACGGTTGCCCCGTCGGCGGCCCACCGGGGTCAGGAGCGCTCGACGAGCCCGCTGAGCAGCTCGGCCGCCGCGAAGTCGTTGGTGAGCCGGTTCTTGGTGAGCGCGAACGCGGTGCCGGTGGCCGTGTCGGCCCAGGCCGTGCTGCCGCCGGCGCCGCCGACCCCGAACACGGTCGGGGTCTGCTCCGGCGTCGAGCCAGGCCGGCCGATGTTGAACCCGAGCCCCCACGCCGACGGCATGCCGAAGACCTCGTCGGCGCCGCTCGACGCGACGGCCGTCACCTCGCGCAGCCGGTCGGGCGTGATCAGCCGCACGCCGTCCACCTCGCCCATGAGCGCCGCGTACATCCGCGCGATGGCCCTGGCCGAGGTCTTGCCGCCGGCCGGGATGTCGGCCGACAGGTAGTCGGGCCGGCTGCCCAGCTCCGCGTTCGGCATCAGCGTCATCGGCCCGGCCTTGAGCATCGGCAGGTCCGCGGGCATCTCGCCCCACTCGGACATGTCCATGGGGGCGTCCTCCAGCCTGGCCAGCCGGGCGTGCTCCCGCTCAGGCATCCCGAAGTACAGCTCATCGGAGACTCCGAGCGGCCCCGAGACCTCCTCCAGCAGCACCTGCGAGATGGGCTTGCCGGTCGCCCGCCGGACGATCTCGCCGACGAGGAAGCCGAACGTGTAGGCGTGGTAGCCCATCTTGGCGCCCGGCTCCCACCACAGCTCCGCGTCCTCCAGGGCGGCGACCATCTTGCCCCAGTCGCAGACGTCCCCGGGGGTGGTGTCGAGCGGCACGCCGGGCACGCCCGCCGTGTGCGAGAGCACGTGCCGTACGGTGACGGCCTCCTTCCCGTGCCGGGCGAACTCGGGCCACAGCTCGGCCACGGGCGTGTCGTAGCCGAACAGCCCCCGCTCGGCGAGCACGTGGGCCACGGCGGAGGTGGCGCCCTTGCCGATGGAGAAGTTGTAGAAGGGCGTGCCGGAGGTGACGGGCCGGCCGGTCTCCGGGTCGGCCACGCCGGCCACCACGTCCACGATCTGGACGCCGTCCCGGTAGACGGCCACCTGGAGCCCGCGCTCCTCGCCTGACTCGACGAGCCTGTCGGCGGCTTCCTGCAGCTGCTTCTGAAGATCACTCATGACGTGCCCAATCCTTGTCCGTCGCTGGAACTAGACGGTACAGTACTCACAACGGTACGGAACTGTCTAGTACTGTGTGGAGCAGGCGAACGAGAGGGCGGTCGATGGCAGCGGAAGAGGACGGCCGGACGGCACGCAAGCGCAGGCAGATCCTGGAGGCGGCGCTCCCGGTGTTCCTGCGCAACGGCTACGTGGGCACCAGCATGGACGAGGTGGCCTCACTGGCCTCGGTGTCGAAGCAGACCGTCTACAAGCACTTCACCGACAAGGAACAGCTCTTCACCAGCATCATCCTCGACACCACCGGCCAGGTGGAGGGGCTGGCCAAGATGATCACGGCGGCGCTGGAGGACAGCGACGACCTGGAGAAGGACCTCGGCGAGCTGGCCCGCCAGTTCCTGGCCCGCATCATGAGCCCCGACGTGCTGCGGCTGCGCCGGCTGGTGATCGCCGAGGCCGACCGCTTCCCCGACCTCGGCCGCACCTGGTACGCCCAGGGCTTCGAACGCTCGCTCAAGACCATGACCACGGCGTTCGAGAAGCTGACCGAGCGCGGCCTGCTGCGTGCCGACGACCCGGCGCTGGCCGCCGAGCACTTCGTCGGCCTGCTGCTGTGGATCCCGGTGAACAAGGTGATGTTCTCCGGCATCGGCGAGCACTACACGCGGGCCGACCTCGAACGCCTGGCGGAGGCGGCAGTGGCCGTGTTCCTGCGCGCCTACGCTAGCCCAGGAAGCGCTTGAGCCCGTCGGCCAGCGCGGTGGCCATGCGCTCACGGAAGGCGGGGTCGGACATCTTGGCGGCGTCGCCCTTGTTGCGCATGTTCCCGCACTCGATGAAGACCGCCGGCCGCTTCGACAGGTTCAGCCCGCCCAGGTCGGTACGGGTGTCGAGGCCGTTCTTGGCGGTGTAGGTCGCGTACGGCATGCCGGTGCCGTCGCGGTAGGCGTCGCGGATGTCGCGGCCGAGCCTGGCCGACGGCTTGACCACGTCGTCGTTGTGCCCGCGCAGCAGCCCCGGCATGATCACGTGGAAGCCGTGGCCGCCCGGCGTGGCACCGTCGCCGTGGATCGACAGCACCGCGTCCGCCCTGGCCTCGTTGCCGATCGCGGCCCGCTCGGTGACGCAGGGGCCCACGCCCTTGTCGTCGGGGCGGGTGAGCACGACCTTGGCGCCCAGGCTCTCCAGGATCGGCTTCAGCCTGCCCGCGACGTCCCAGGTGAAGGCGTGCTCCGGGTAGCCGTCGCCGGTCTCGGTGCCGGTGGTGTTGCACGCCTTGCGGCCGGTGATGATGTCGACCTGGCGGTTGATCTCCTTGGGGTGCGAGGCGTTGCCGCCGTTGTGCCCCGGGTCGAGCACCACGGTCTTGCCCGCGAGCGGCTTCCCGCCACCCGACGGCGAGGCGGGCAGGGCCACCTTCTGGGCGGCGGGCACGGCGGCGCCGCCGCCGCAACCGGCGGACAGCGCGGCGAGCATGGCCAGGGCCACGGGTCCGGCTCGGTGGGCGCGCATGTCACCGACCGTACCGGGCCGGGCACCCGAATCCCAAGACCCCCGCTGACCTGCGAGTTCGTGTCGCCGCGCACCGTCGGCCGCTCGACCGGACCGCCCCGCCGCAGGCGTGTGGCCGCTCAGCCGCGCAGTCCCGCCGCGGGCGGTTCCTGCTGCTTGCGGATCAGGTACGGCGGCATCGCCAGCGCGTGCGTCCCGGTCGCGATCAGCGTCTCGATCGAGTGCTCCGGCGTCTCCGTCAGCGGCTCGCCCGGCCCGTTCAGCGAGGTGTTGATCAGGACGGGCGTGCCCGTGCGCTCGTGCCACCGCGTCAGCAGCGCGTGCAGGAACGGCGTCGTCTCGCGGGTGACCGTCTGCACCCTGGCCGTGCCGTCCACGTGCGTGATCCCCGGCAGCCGGTCGCGGTGCCCGGGCCGGACGGCGGCGGCGTACTGCATGAACGGGGCCGGCCGGTCCAGCTCGAAGATCTCCCCCGCGTGCTCGGCCGGCACCAGCGCCGCCAGCGGCCTGAACCACTCGCGGCCCTTGACCTGGAAGTTCAGGTAGTCCTGCATGTCGGGGTCGCGCGGGTCGGCGAGGATGCTGCGGTTGCCCAGCGCGTTCGGCCCCGACTCGCTGCGGCCCTGGTGCAGCCCGACGACGCGGCCGCTCTCCAGCAGCGTGACCAGGGCGCCCGCCAGGTCGTCAGGCTGCTCGGCGTACAGGCCGGCGGGCAGGGCGTGCACGGCGGCGTCGATCTGGCTCGCGTCGGGGTCGGGGCCGAGGAAGTCGTGCGTCCAGCGGAAGCGGCTGTCCACGCCGAGGCAGGCGATGAGCCCGTACAGGGCGCAGCCGACGGCTGTGCCGCCGTCGTGCGGGGCGGGCGGCACGAACACCTCGCGGAACGGCGACTCGCGGATCAGCAGGCCGTTGGCCGGGCAGTTGAGCGCGGCGCCGCCGGCGAAGGCCAGCGCGTCCAGTCCGGTCTCGGCGTGCAGCCAGGCGGCCACCCTGGCCAGCGCCCGCTGGAAGGCGCGCTGGCCGGCGGCGGCCAGGTTCGCGGCGCGGCGGAACTCCTCGCCGCCAGGCTCATAGACGAACGCGTCCCCACGGCCGAACGTCCGCAGCCAGGCGGCCGGGACGTGCACCTCGTGGCCGCGCACGTCGAGGTCGGGCAGGCCCAGCGCGTCCGGGTCGCCGTACGCCGCCAGGCCCGTCACCTTGCCCTCCTCGCCCTCGCTGCCCGGCCACAACATCCTCGTCAGCAGCGTGTAGAAGCAGCCGAGCCCGGCGGGCCTGGCCCAGTCGCCGTCCCAGAGCTGCTTGGCCAGGCATTCCAGGCGCCCGCGCCTGCACCGGTAGAACGAGGCCACCTCCAGCAGGTCGCCGCCCGTGCCTGGCGGCAGCGGGACCTCCTCGGTGAAGTCCCTGACGCGGCTGCCCCGCGCGTCGATCACCAGCCCGGCCGCCTCCTCGTACGGCGAGGGGTAGAACGCGCCGTAGAGGTGGGACAGGTGGTGCGAGACCAGCACGATCGGCGCGCCGTCCCTGAGCGCGAGCGTCTCGCGCGCCTCTTCCTGGTACGCGGGCGCGTGCTCGACCTCGGTGTCGGACGAGTAGCCCTCCACGACCAGGTCCACGGGCTCCTTCAGCAGCGGCATGGCCGGCAGGTAGCGGTCGGGCAGGTCGCCGAGGCGGCCCCAGTGGTGCTTGCGCCGGCTGACGCGCTCCTTTTGCAGGCTGTACATGCCGGACTCGCCCACCGCGACGGCGATAGAGCCATCCTTGGTGCGATTTATACCGACGACGATGGGAAAGTTCGCCATCTACAGTGCCTCCTGATCGTGATCACGGGCACCGATACCCCAGGCCGGAACAAGTGGATCTCCCAACCGCGTAAGGGACACGTCAGGTGCTGAGGTGCCGGCCGGCAGCAGTAAAGCGTGGCCGGCGCGGTGCTGGCCGGGGTCGGAGATTCGCCGCACCATACGGACGTGCCGCAAACCTCCCCGAACGGCCCCGGGCCGGACCCGGCGGCCGGCGCGCTGGCCGCCAACCGGCTCGGCGCGCCCACCGTCGTCTACTTCGTCCTGTCGGCCGCCGCGCCGCTCACCGTCGTCGCCGGGGTGGTCACCACCGGCTACGCCGTCACCGGGATCACCGGGCTGCCCATCGCCTTCCTGGTCGTGGGCGTCGTACTGGCGGTCTTCGCGGTCGGGTACGTGGCGATGGCCCGTCACCTGGCCAACGCCGGAGCCTTCTACACCTACATCACGAGGGGCCTGGGCCGCCCGGCCGGCATCGCGGCGGCCTGGGTGGCGCTCATCGCGTACAACACGCTGCAGGTCGCCCTCTACGGCGCGTTCGGCGTGGCCACCGCGCCGCTGCTCGAAGGATGGCTGGGCGTCACGCCCGCCTGGTGGGTCGTCTCACTGGCCGCCTGGGCGCTGGTCGGGGCGCTCGGCCTGATGCGGGTGGACGTCAACGGCCGGCTGCTGGCCGTCCTGCTGACCGCCGAGGTGGCGGTCATCCTGCTGTTCGACCTGGCCGACCTGATCAACCCGGCCGCCGGCGGCTACTCCGCGGACACGCTGTCGCCCGCCGCGCTGTTCGTGCCCGGCGTGGGGGCGCTGCTGGTGCTCGCGACGCTGGGGTTCGTCGGGTTCGAGTCGTCCGTGGTGTTCTCCGAGGAGAGCAGGCAGCCGCGGCGGACGGTGCCGCTCGCCACGTACGCGTCCGTGGCGATCATCGCCCTGGTGTACGCGCTGTCGTCGTGGGCCATGACCGTCGCCACGGGGCCCGGCCAGATCGTGGCCACCGCGCGGCAGCACCAGGCCGACACCATCTTCGTCCTGGCCGGGCAGCACCTCGGCGCCTTCGTCGTGGACCTCGGCAGGGTGCTCTTCGCCACCAGCGTCCTGGCCGCGATGATCTCCTTCCACAACACCAGCGCCCGCTACTTCTTCGCGCTGGGCCGCGAGCGGGTGCTGCCCGCCCTCTTCGCCCGGACGCGCGCCCGCACCGGGGCGCCCCAGGCGGGCTCGATCGCGCAGAGCCTGCTCGGCCTGGCCACGATCCTGCTGTACGCGGCGCTCGGCCTCGACCCGCTCGTGCAGCTCTTCTTCTACGGCGGCGCGTTCGGCGGCCTCGGCGTGCTGCTGCTGATCTTCGTGACCTCCGTCGCGGTCATCGCCTTCTTCGCCCGGCAGCCGAGCGGCGAGACGCTCGGCAGGCGGGTGCTCGCGCCCGTGCCCGCCGCGATCGCGCTGGCCGTGATGGTGTGGCTGGCGCTCGACAACTTCTGGGCGCTGCTGGGCGTACCTCAGGGTGACACCCTGGCGTGGGTGCTGCCCGCCGTCTACGGGGCCGCCGCCGTGCTCGGGGTGGTGTGGGCGTTCGTGCTGCGTGCCGGACGGCCCGCCGTTTACGCTGCGGTAGGGATGGGCGCCAAGGCCGCCACCGTCCCCGACGGCGCATGATCGACGAGAGGAGACCTGGGCCGATGGAGGAGACCTTCCGAGCAGGGCCGGCAGAGGCGTTCGGGCCCTGGCCGGTGTTCCACCGCGAGAGTGAGGCGGCGTTCGCCTTACGGCCCGCCGTCCGCCTGGCAACGGCGGACGACGCGCAGCGGGTCGCCGACCTGATCGCGACCGCGTTCGCGGGGCTCCGCCCCATGGCCTACCTGGTGCCCAGCCGCAGGGACCGGCACCGGATCATGGCCGCCAACTTCCGCATCTTCGTGGAGCACGCCGTCGAGCACGGCGAGATCCACCTCATCGACGACGGCCCCGCCGTGGCGGTGTGGTTCCCCTACACCTCGCCGCTGCCCACCCCCCACGACTACGACCGCAGGCTGGCCGAGGCCACCGGCGAATGGGTCGACCGGTTCCGCACGCTGGACGAGCTGTTCGAGAAGAACCATCCGGCCGCGCCGCACCACCACCTGGCGTTCCTGGCCGTGCACCCCGACCGGCAGAACGAAGGGCTCGGCACCGCCCTGCTGCAGTACCAGCACGCCCGGCTCGACGGGCTGCCCGCGTACCTGGAGGCCAGCGACCCGCGCAACCGCGACCTGTACACCCGGCACGGCTACCAGGCGCGAGAGCCGTTCGCGCTGCCCGACGGCGCCAGGTACTGGCCGATGTGGAGGCCCGGCGCCGATTTGTGAGGCGTCACAGATTTGACCGCCGACATTTACTCCCCTGTCCAGTTCACAGAATGACGAGCATGGCTCATCGTGTGTCTGCGAATCCAACCGCGACCACGGGAGAGCCCTCATGCGCCGCCGTACCTTCCTGACAGCCCTGCCCGCTTCGGTGGCGTTCTCGGGGGCGGTGTGGCACGAGGCCGTGGCGTCGGTCTCCGCAGGCGAGAGCCCGTACGGGCCGCTCGGCGCGCCCGACGCCAACGGCATGGCGTTACCCGCCGGCTTCACCGGCCGGATCGTGGCGCGGACCGGCCGGAGCGTCGGCGGCACGCTCTGGCACCCGGCCCCCGACGGCGGCGCCTGCTTCGCCGACGGCGCCGGCTGGATCTACGTGTCCAACTCCGAGGTGCCGCTGATCGGCGGGGCCTCGGCGATCAAGTTCAGGGCGGACGGGTCGATCGAGCGCGCGTACCGCATCCTGAGCGGCACCAACCTCAACTGCGCCGGCGGCGCCACCCCCTGGAACACCTGGCTGTCGTGTGAGGAGATCTTCCGCGGCCGGGTGTACGAGACCGACCCGTACGGCGTACGCGCCGCCCAGCCCCGCCCCGCCATGGGCCGCTTCAAGCACGAGGCCGCCGCCTGCGACCCCGACCGCCGGGTCGTCTACCTGACCGAGGACGAGACCGACGGCTGCTTCTACCGGTTCACCCCCACGACCTGGGGCGACCTGTCCAGCGGGCGGCTGGAGGTGCTGTGCGGCGACGGCGTCGTCTGGCGCGAGGTGCCCGACCCCTCGCCCGCCGTGCTGCAACGCCAGACCAGGCACCAGGTGCCTGAGGCCAGGCACTTCAACGGCGGCGAGGGCTGCCACTACGCTGCCGGCGTCTGCTACTTCACCGCCAAGGGCGACCGCAAGGTGTGGGCCTACGACACCGCCCGCCAGACCGTCACCGCGATCTACGACGGCACCGGCACGCTCGACGGCGTCGACAACGTCACCGGCCTGCGAGGCGACCTCTACGTGGCCGAGGACGGCGGCAACATGGAGATCAACATCATCACGCCCGACGGCGTCGTGGCCCCGATCATGCGCCTCGACGGGCAGGCGCAGTCGGAGATCACCGGGCCCGCGTTCTCCCCCGACGGGACCCGGCTCTACTTCTCCTCCCAGCGCGGCACCAGCGGCGAAAGCGCGGGCACCGGAGGCATCACCTACGAGGTGACCGGCCCCTTCCGCCGCTGACCCGGCCACGGATTCCGACACCCCCCACCCCCTGCCGGAAGGAGTCCACCATGGTCCGACGGATGCTCACCCTGCTCGCCGCCGCCTGGCTCGTCCTGAGCCTCGCCCCGCCGGCGCACGCCCAGGCCGAGGTGTACGTGGCGCTCGGCGACTCGGCCGCCGCGGGACCGCTGGTGCCCAACCAGATCCACCTCGGCTGCCTGCGCTCCGACCGCAACTACCCGCGCCTGACCTCCCAGGCCATCGGCGCGGCCACGTTCCGCGACGTGACCTGCTCCGGCGCCGAGACGGAGGACATGTACCAGCCGCAGGGCACCGAGCTCGGCGACGTGCCGCCCCAGCTCGACGCGCTCACCCCGAACACCACGCTCGTCACCGTGCAGATCGGCGCCAACGACGTCGGCCTCACCGACTTCATCGAGGACTGCCTCAACCTGCTGCCCCCACCCATCGGCGACGCCTGCAACGACGACTACAACGTGGGCGGCCAGGACAAGTGGCGCATCGACACCGACGCGCTGCGGCCCCACCTGGTCACCCTGATGTCCGACATCCGCGCCCGCGCCCCGCAGGCCCGGATCTTCATGGTCGGGTACGGCACGTACGCGCGGCAGGACGGCTGCTACCCGCGCGTCCCGATCATCAGGGCGGACGCCAACTACATCAGGGCGACCTTGCGGTACTTCAACCAGATGCTGGCCGAGCAGGCCGCCGCGGCCGGGGTGGGCTTCATCGACCTGCAGACCCCCAGCGTCGGGCACGACCCGTGCGCGTCGGCCAGTGCCCGCTGGATCGAGCCGTACGTGCCCGCCTCGCCCGCCGCGCCGTTCCACCCGAACGCGGCGGGCATGCGCGGCTTCGCGACGGCGGTCACGGCCGCGGTCACGGGAGCCGTTGCGAGGTAGCTAGCGGCGTTCGGTCAGGCGGCGGGCCGCCAGGGCGGCCCCGATCCGCTGCAGGTGGGCCGGGTCCATCGGATCCAGCCCGGTCAGGACGACCACCCTGCGCAGCCGGTAGTCGACGGTGTTCGGATGCACGTGCAGCAGCTCGGCGGTCCGCCGCCGGTCCAGGCCCGTGCCCAGGTACGCCGTCAGCGTCCTGAGCAGGTCGGGGTTGTCGAGCAGCGGGTCGAGCAGCCCCGCCAGCAGCGCCGTCGCCTGGCTCGACCGGGTGAGCTGGTATTCGAGCAGCACGTCGGCCAGCCGGTAACCGCCCGGCGGCTGCTCGAAGACCCGCACCACCTCCAGCACCTCCTCCACCAGCCGCGCCGCCGCCGGCACCCCCTGCGGCGGCGCGCATTCGGCGGCCAGCCACACCGGCACCCCCGCCGCCTTGGCCGCCGCCCGCGCCAGCTCGCCCGGCTCCGGCTCCTCCCCCTGCAACGGCACCAGCACCAGCCCGCCCGCCGTGTCCAGCGCGGGCAGCACCGGCTCCGCCGCGTACCGCTGCAACGCGGTCCTGAGCCGGTGCAGCTTGCGCCGCCCGGCGACCGGCGCGCCCGGCCCGTCCTCGTCGGGATGCCGCCCGGCCGCGACCGCCAGCACCAGATAGCGCGGCGGCAGCCGCACGCCCGCCAGCGCCGCCCGATCGCCGCCGAGCAGCGCCGCGACGGTGGCGTGGATGGCGTGCTGCTCCTGGCTGAGCAGGCTCTCGCGCTCCTCCAGGTACGCCGAGCAGACGGCGGCCGTCGCGGCCTCCATGTAGAGCAGCACGATCCGGCCCGCCTCCAGCACGTCGTCCAGGTCGTCAGGCCGGGCGTCCGCGAACAGCTTCTCGCACACCATGCGCGCCCCCAGGTGGTAGGCCGCGAGCAGCGCTTCGAGCGGCACCCCCTCCTGGGCGCGGCGGGCCGCCGACTCCCGCAGCGGCGCCAGGTCGGCCCTGACGGGCGGGCGGCGCTCGCGGAAGGCCCTGGAGATCAGGCGCAGGTTGTGCTCGGTGATGGCCGTGATGTCGCCGTCGAGCTCCTCCTCCGGCAGCCGCCGGTAGACGGGGATCCGCTCGGCGAACCCCCGTACGAGCCGCCTGGCCAGCTTGGCGCTCTGGCGGTCGAGCAGCTCGTGCATCGGGCAGCCGGCCAGTTCGAGTGGGCGCACCACGCTCGAACCCTGCCACGGGGTGAGCCATTAATGAAGGCCCCGACCTCACCCGAGGCCGGGACCCTCCCCCGATGGGCCTACAGCCCGGTCACCTTGAGCTCGACGAGGTAGGAGTAGAAGGTCTCGTCGGTGCCGTCGATGACGTCCTGGACGTAGTCCACGCCGCCCGTGGTGAGCGGAGCGCAGACGGAGCTGCCGGACACCGTGATCGAGCCGAGGCTGTCACCGCTGCCGACGATGGGCGGGGTGACCTCGCGCAGGTTGAACGACACGCTGCCCGTGCTGCTGACGGCGGTGCTGGGGTTGCCGAAGTCCGCCGGGTCGCCGTCGTCGCCGTTGCGCATGGCGAAGTAGCCGGGCCTGGGGAACAGGTTCCCGCCGACCAGGAAGCGGAGCTCGTCCTTGCCGTCCCGCTCGTCGACGTCGAGGTTGTCGATGTCGTACAGCTCCACCCGGCAGGTCGAGGCCATGGTGGAGGACAGGGTGGTGGACGTGGCGGCGAGGGCCGGGGTCGCGACCAGCGCGGCGGGTGCGGCCAGACCGGTGGCCAGGGCGAGTGCGGCGATCAGCTTGTGAGAGTGCATTGCTGTGCTCCTCGATGTGCGTCGTCTCCGCGGCCTTCGCGGCAG
Organism: Nonomuraea monospora; assembly: GCF_039531895.1. Classification (NCBI taxonomy): domain Bacteria; kingdom Bacillati; phylum Actinomycetota; class Actinomycetes; order Streptosporangiales; family Streptosporangiaceae; genus Nonomuraea; species Nonomuraea monospora. The sequence continues at coordinate 190,433 of NZ_BAAAQX010000016.1, read as the reverse complement.
ACGCGGCATCAGGGTGCGGACAGCACCGTGAGCGCTCCGTTAAAGCCCAGGTGAGTCACGCAGAGCACAGGCCTTGTGTAACTTTTCACACAGTACGGGCGGCGGGTATCCGCCTACCCTCCTGCGCTATGAGGCAGTCGCTGACCGTGCTCCTGCTCGGGTCCCCTGAGCTCTCCGTCGAAGGGACGCCGGTGGGGGTCCGCTCCGCCAAGGCCCGCGCCCTGCTCTGCCACCTCGCCGCCACCGCCGCTCCCCGGCCGCGCGCCGAACTCGCCGCGCTCCTGTGGGGCGAGCGGCCCGACGCCAACGCCAAGGGCAGCCTGCGCCTGGCCCTGACCGAGCTGCGCAAGGAGGTCGGCGGCTGGCTCGACATCACCCGCGAGCACGTACGCCTGCGCGCCGCCGACGGCTGCTTCGTCGACCGCCGGCACCTCGCCCAGGCCCCCACCGTTGCCGAGGCGCTGCGGCTGTGGCGTGGCAACTTCATGGACGGCGTCTCGTTCTGCGACGCGCCCGCCTTCGCCGAGTGGCTGGAGGGCGAACGCCGGGGGGTCCGGCTGCTGCTGCGCCAAGTGCTCATGGGCGCCCGCGACGAACCGGCCGAGCAGGTGGCGCGGCTGGCGTACATCGTGGCGGGGCTCGACCCGTACGACGAGGAGGCGCACCGGCTGCTCATGGCGACGCTGGCCCGCGCCGGGAACCGGGCGGGGGCGCTGGCCTGCTACGACGAGCTGCGGCGGCGGCTCACCGCCGAGCTGGGGGTCGAGCCCGCGCCCGAGACCCGCGCCGTCCGGCTCCAGCTCGCCGCCCGGCCACCCGCGCCCGCCCGCCGCGCCCCCGTGCCCGCACCCGGGACCGAGCTGGTCGGCAGGGACGCCGACCTCCGGCGGCTGCGGGCGCTGCTGGGCCGCGAACGCCTCGTCACGCTGGTGGGGCCGGGCGGCATCGGCAAAACCCGCCTCGCCATCGCCGCCTCCACCCCGCAAACCCCGACCTCCACCGCACCGGCAAACGCGACAACGGCCAGCCCACAAAGCGCCACACCGGGCGGGCCGGAAAGCGCCGCACCGCGCAGACCAGAAGGCAACGTACTGCGCGAGCCGAAAGGTGCCGCACAGCGCGGGCTGGGCAGCGCGGCGGCAGGCGGCGTGAGCAGCGCGGCGGTAGGCAGGGCAGGACATGCCACACCGCGCATGCCGGAAAGCGCGCCAGTCAGGCCGGGAAGCGCCACACCTCGCGGGCCAGGCAGCGCGACGGCAAGCGGGCCGGGCAGCGCGGCGGCGGGCGGGCCGGGATGCGCCGTACCGGGCGGGCCGGGGAGCGCGGCGGCGGGCGAGCCGGAATGCGCCGTACCGGGCGGGCCGGGGAGCGTGGCGGGGGGTGGGTGGGAGGCGGCGTTCGTGTCGTTCGCCGGGGTGCGGCCGGAGGCGGCCGTGACGACGCTGGCCCGCCGCATGAACGTGGACCTCTCCCCACCGCGCCCCGCCCTCGACCTGCTCATGGACGCCCTGACCACCCACCCGCGCCCCCTCCTCCTCGTCCTGGACAACCTCGAACACCTCCCCGCCTTCGACCAGGTCATCGGCGCGATGCTGACCGCCGCCCCCACCCTGAGGATCCTGGCGACGAGCAGGCGGCGGCTGGACGTGCCCGGACAGGTGACGGTGACGGTGGAAGGGCTGCGCGCCCCGGCGTCGGAGGCGCTGTTCGCGGCCAGGGCGGCGCAGGCGTGCCCGGCGTTCGACCCGGACCGCGAGGCCGCCCTGGTGGCCGGGATCTGCGCCGCCACCGGCGGCCTGCCGCTGGCGATCGAGCTGGCGGCCGGTCTGCTGCGCGCCGTGCCGTGCGCGGAGCTGGCCAGGCATCTCGACGCGGGCCTCGGCCTGTTGTCGGTGGCGGGCCCGGCGGCGCGCTCGCGGCACGCCTGCATGCGTACGGTGTTCGAGACCTCGTGGCGGCTGCTGGACCCGGCGGGGCAGCGGACGCTGGCGGCGCTGTCGGTGTTCGGCGGCGGCTGCACGCTGGACGCGGCCGTCGAGGTCGCCGGCGCCACCCCGGACGTGCTGGTGCGCCTGGTGGACCACAGCATGATCCGGCTGACCCCCTCGGGCCGCTACGCCGTCCACCCGCTCATCCAGCAGTACGCCGCCGCGCGCCTGAGCCCGGAGGAGCGCAGGGCGGCGCGCAGGCGGCACGCCGCCTACTTCGGCCGGCTGCTCGAACAGCACGCGGGCGCCCTCCAGGACGCCTCGGACGCGGCGGCCACCGACGCGCTGGGCGTGGAGATGGACAACGTCAGGACGGCCTGGGCGGCGTCGGGGCGGCCCCGCTTCCTGGAGCTGTACTGGACGTTGTGCCTGCGGCTGCGCCTGTACGAGGAGTCGGCGGCCGTGGTGCGCCGGCACCTCGCCCGTACCTCGCAGGACGCCAGGCTGCGGGCCCGCCACCTGTGGATGGCGGGCACCAGCGAGCACCACCTCGCCAGGGAGCACGAGGCGGCCCGCCTGGCCAGGGCGGCGCTGGAGGCGCTGGGCGAGCCGCTGCCCGAGTCGCGACGCGGCCTGGCCGCCGCCTCCCTGACCGCCGCCGCCCGCCAGGCCGCGCACCGATTACTTGCGCCGCACCCGTCGGGGAGCGGTCGCGCGCCCGCGCATCGGTCGTCGGGGGGTTTCCCGGATGGGCGGGAGGCCGCGCAGGCGCTGACCATGCTGGCCAGGCTCGCCTTCCACCAGCACGACGTCCTGACGATGCTGGCCGCCTCCCTGCGCCAGCTCAACGCCGCCGAGCGTACGGGCGACGCCGCGCTGCGGGCGGAGGCGTACGCGAACGCCGCCACGATCGCCCGCGTCGCCGGCCGCCACCGCCTGGCCACCCGCTACGGCACGCTGGCCGACCGTGCACTGGCGGACGTCGATCGCGCCGCGGAGCCCGCGAGCCGCGCCCGCCTGGCCAGGGGGCTGGACCAGCTCTACGCGGGCGCGTTCGAGGCGGCCTGGCGGTCGTTCACCGAGTGCCGCGCCAGGACGCTCGCCCCGCGCGTGGCGGAGAACTGCTCGGGCCTGCTCGCCGAGACCGCGCTCTGCCAGGGACGGTTCGAGCGGGCGGCCGAGCTGTTCGCCGCCACGGCGGAGGTGGCGGCCAGGAGGGTGGGCGGGGACGACATCGGCCGCCACTGGTGCCTGATCGGGCAGGCGGAGGCGATGTTGCGGCTCGACGGGGTGCCCGTGGAGCGGATCCGCGAGGTCCTGTCGGCGGCGCGCACCTCGCACGAGCGGCGGCGTACGCACGCGAAGGAGCTCGGGCTGTGTGACGGGCCGGTCCTGCCCACCATCCAGGAGATGCGCCTCATGACCGCCACAGCCCGCCTCACCCTGCGGGAAAGCCTCACCTTGCGGGAAAGCCAGGCGTCCGGCACCGCGCTGGAGACACACCTCGCCCGGGAGCGTGGGGCGGCGGGCGAGGACGTGCGTGAGGTGCTGGCCGCGGCGCTCACCCTGGCCGGGCGGTTGCCCGCCGCCCAGCGCGGCATGCTGGAGTGCTGGACCGGCCTGGCCGAGCTGCTCTGGTCACTGGACCCCTGGCCCGACCGCAAGAGCATCCGTGCCCTCCACACCCACCTGGCCCGCTACGCCACCAGGAACCCGGGCGCCGCGGCGCGGGTCGGCTGGGCCCGCGCCCTCGTCCTGACCGCCGCGGGCAAGCGGGCCGCGGCCCGTAAGGCGGCGGAGCAGACTCTCGCCACGGCGACCCGCCTGGCCACCCCGTACGACCGGCGCAGAGCGGAGGAGATCATCCAGTACCTGAGCCACTCCCGGGCGTGAAAGTTTCACGATTCTCGGAAGGGGGCTGTGCGCAGCCGTTGACGGGGCGACGGCGGGAAAGGAGGATCGGATTCCGCGCTTTTTGGGAGCGCTCCCAATCCCCCCGCCCTCAAGGACCTCCATGACCCGATGCCGGGCCGCCTTACTGGCCCTTCTCACCATGGTCGCCCTGTCCCCCGCCACCGCGGCCCAGGCCGCGGACGAGGGGCCCGAGCAGATCGTGAACGGCACCTTCGACGCCGGCACCGCCCCCTGGTGGAGCACCGGCAACACCGCGCTGACCGTGCAGGACGGCCGGGCCTGCGCCGACATCCCCGGCGGCACCGCCAACCCGTGGGACGTGATCATCGGCCAGAACGACCTCCCGCTGGTGGAGGGCGAGACGTACGCCTACGAGTTCTACGCCTCCGCGACCCCGGCCAAGGTGGGCAGGGCGCTGATCCAGCTTCCGGTGGACCCCTGGACGCAGTACCTGTCGGCCGCGCCGGAGCTGAGCGTCTCGGGCAACAGCTACTCCTACACCTTCACCGCCCCCGTGTCGCTGCCGAACGCGCAGGTCGTCTTCCAGTTGGGCGGGAGCACCGAGCCTTGGAGGTTCTGCATGGACGACGTGTCGCTCAGGGGCGGCGCCGAACCCGAGGAGTACGAGCCGGACACCGGCCCCCGCGTGCGCGTGAACATGGTGGGCTACCTGCCGGCGGGCCCCAAGAAGGCCACGCTGGTCACCGAGGCGACCGAGCCGCTGGAGTGGGAGCTGAAGAACGCCGACAAGGAGACGGTGGCCTCGGGTGAGACCGTCCCCAGGGGTGTGGACGGCAGCTCGGGCCAGAACGTCCACACGCTGGACTTCAGCGGCTACCGCAAGGCGGGCGAGGGCTACACGCTGTCGGCCGACGGCGAGACGAGCCGGCCGTTCGACCTCGCGGCCGACCTGTACGACCAGCTCCCGGTGGACGCGCTGAAGTTCTACTACACGCAGCGCAGCGGCATCGAGATCCTCGACAGCCTGCGTCCCGGCTACGCCCGTCCGGCCGGTCACGTGGGCGTCGCGCCGAACCAGGGTGACGTGAGCGTGCCGTGCCAGCCGGGCGTCTGCGACTACAGCCTGAACGTCAAGGGCGGCTGGTACGACGCCGGCGACCACGGCAAGTACGTCGTCAACGGCGGCATCTCCGTCCACCAGCTCATGGCCGCCTACGAGCGGGACAAGGCCGCGTTCGGGGACGGCCAGCTCGACATCCCGGAGAGCGGCAACGGCCGTCCCGACATCCTGGACGAGGCCCGCTGGGAGCAGGAGTTCCTGCTGAGCATGCAGGTCCCGGACGGCAAGCCGTACGCGGGCATGGCGCATCACAAGATCCACGACCAGAACTGGACGGGCCTGCCCCTGCTGCCCCACCTGGACCCGCAGCTTCGCGAGCTGCACCCGCCGTCCACGGCCGCCACGCTGAACCTGGCGGCGACGGCCGCGCAGGCGGCCCGCCTGTACGCGCCGTACGACGCCGCGTTCGCCGCCAGGAACCTCGCGGCGGCCCGCAAGGCGTGGGCGGCGGCCAAGGCGAACCCGGCGAAGTACGCCGACCCGAACGACGGCATCGGCGGCGGCTCCTACAGCGACGGCGACGTGAGCGACGAGTTCTACTGGGCGGCGGCCGAGCTGTATCTGACGACGGGCGAGAAGGAGTTCCGTGACTTCGTGCTGGCCTCGCCGCACCACACCGGCGACGTCTGGCGCGAGCGCGGCTTCGACTGGGGCAACACGGCGCAGCTCGGCCGCCTGGAGCTGGCGACGGTGCCGAACGCGCTGCCGGACCGGGCGCGGGTGCGGCAGTCGGTGGTCGAGGGGGCCGAGAAGTACCTGGCGATCCAGACGGCGCACCCGTACGGGCTGCCGTACAACCCGCCGGACTTCGACTGGGGCTCCAACAACCTGGTGCTGAACAACCTGGTGGTCATGGCCACCGCCTACGACCTGACGGGCAGGGAGAAGTACCGCGCGGCCGTGCGTGAGGGCATGGACTACATCCTCGGCCGCAACGCGCTCAACCAGTCGTACGTCACCGGCTACGGCGAGGTCGCCTCGAAGAACCAGCACAGCCGCTGGTACGCCCGCCAGCTCGACCCCGCCCTGCCCAACCCGCCGGTCGGCACGCTGGCCGGCGGCCCGAACTCGGCCATCCAGGACCCGCTGGCGCAGCGGCTGCTCACGGGCTGCAAGCCGCAGTTCTGCTACGTCGACCACATCGAGTCGTGGGCCACGAACGAGCTGACCATCAACTGGAACTCCCCGCTGGCCTGGGTGTCGGCGTTCCTGGCCGACGGCGGCGAGCGCGCGGACTGCCGGGTCCGTTACACCGCGCACGGCTCGTGGCCGGGCGGGTTCACCGCGCAGGTGGTGATCGAGAACACCGGCAAGGAGACGGTGGACGGCTGGAGCCTGCGCTGGTCGTTCCTGAGCGGGCAGCGGGCCGGGCACGCCTGGGGTGCGACGCTGTCGCAGTCCGGCTCGGTGGTGACGGCGAAGGACCTGCGCTGGAACGGCAGGATCAAGCCGGGGCAGAAGGTGACATTCGGCTTCAACGGCACGAACGCCGCCGGGCCGAACCCGGCGCCTGAGGTGTTCCACCTCAACGGCGCGCGCTGCAAGTAGAAGCACCGGGGTTCCCCTGGGCGTTGCGGACACTCCGTTGAACGGAATAGCGTCGTCCCCATGCCCAGGGGAACCTCTGAAGTCAGCGAGCCGATGTACTTCGTGCTCACCGCACTCCGCGCCGGCCCGCTGCACGGCCACGCGATCAGCAAGACGATCAAGGAGCTGTCGCGGGGGCGGGTCCAGCCCTCCGTGGGCACGCTCTACGGCATCCTGGAGCGCCTGAACGAGCGGGGCGTGATCACCGTGGACCACGAGGAGACGGTCAACGGCCGCAACCGGCGCTACTTCAGGATCACCCCCGACGGCCAGGCGCTCGTGGAGGCCGAGGCCAGACGGATGCAGGAGGCGGCGGCCCTGGTCCTGCGCCCGTCCGGCGCATGACGGCGCCCGGCGGCGCTCTCGAACGGCGTTACCGCAGGCTGCTGCTGGCCTACCCGCGCACATACCGGCGGGCGCACGGCGACGAGCTGCTCGACGTGCTCCTGGAGGAGGCCGGGCCCGGCCGCAGGTTCCCCGTGCTCAGGGAGGCGTGGGGGCTGCTGGCGGGCGGCCTGCGCAGCCGCGTCACGCACCAGGCCACCGGCAGCGCCTGGGTGGACGGGCTGCACCTGGGCGTGACGGCCGTCGCGGTGGTGAACCTGGCCGCGCTGCTGCCGTACGCGCACCGGCTGCCGCTGTGGACGCTGGTGTCGGCGCTGGCGCTGCTGGCGATCCTGCGCGGATGGACGCGTACGGCCTTCGCGCTCACGCTCCTCACCGGCGTGAAGGCGGTGGGGCTGGCGGCCGGTCGGCAGGCGTTCGACGTCGCCGTGCTGCCGGTGCCGCCGAACCCGCTGTCGGGCCGGGCCCTGTTCCAGGACAGCGACCCGCTCCCGGTGGCCGCCGGCTACGCGATCACACTGATCGGCCTGGCGCTGCTCGCCTGGCCGCGGCGGCCGGTGCGGGCCAGGTCATGGTGGTGGTGGGCGGCGGTCGTGCCGGTCGCGTGGGCGGGGCCCGCGTGGCTGCCGGAGGACACCAGGTACCTGATCAGCCTGAGCAGGATGGCCGTGGAGGCGGCGGCGTTCGGGCTGGTGGTGGCGGCCGGACACCTGACGCGCGACCACCGGTGGTCGCTGGCGTCGGGGATCTACCTGCTGGCGCTCTCGTGTGAGCTGGCCTGGCACGCCGAGCATCTCGGCAGGCAGCACCTGGCCTACGCGGGGATCCTCGGCCTGCTGTTCCTGGCCGCCGCGTTCGCGCCGCTCCGCCAGCGGAGGCACTGTCTCGATTGACCATGCTCCGTTTAACGGAGTATGGTCTGCTGCCATGTCGAAGCGATCCCACCTTGCCCTCGCCCTGGCCTGCTCCGCGGCCGTCCTCTGCGGCTGCGGGGGCTCCGCGGAGAGCGCCGCGCAGCCCGCTCCCACGGCGAGCGCCGCCGTCAAGGACAAGCGGCACCAGTTCGAGTCGGCCAAGGCCGACTGCATGAAGCAGAAGGGCTTCACGTACGTGCCGTACGTGCGGCCGACGGAGGCCCCGACCGAGGACGAACGCAAGCGCGACTCGGGCGACTACCAGGCAATGCTGAAATATCGCGAGAAGTACGGGTTCGGGGTATTCGCCGTGCACGTCTACCCGAAGGAGATCGCGGGCCCCGGCTCCGAGATCCCCATCGCGGACCCCAACGCCAAGGTCCAGACCTCCCTGTCCCCGGCCCAGCTCGACGCCTACCACAAGGCCAAGGACACCTGCGTGGCCACCGCCGGCAAGCAGGTGCTCGGCCTGGACCTGAAGTCGAACATCGACTACTACAACCACATGGCCCAGGCCCACAAGCGGGCCAAGGCCAACGAGCTGGACGGCGACGCCCGCCTGGTCGAGCTGGCCGGCGCCACGGCCACCTGCCTCAAGGGCAAGGGCTACCGAGTCTCCGACCTCAAGCCGACGGCCATCGCGCGCCGCGGCGAGAACGAGTTCACGGAACGGCAGAGCGCCATCGGCCGCGAACAGAGCCCGGAGATGCGCGGAGGCCAGAAGATGACCGAGGACACCCGGCAGCTCGTGATGCCGACGCTCACCCCCCAGCAGGCCAGGCCGCATCTCGCCAAGGAGATCAAGGCGGCCCTCGACGACCTGGAGTGCGGCAAGGACTTCTACGCGGCCTACGCGCCGAAGGCGGCCGAGCTCCAGCGGCGGGTCAACGACCAGTACGCGTTCTGACGAGCCCGCCATGAGGAAGATGCTCGCCGGAATCGTCGCAGGCGTCGTGGCCGTCGCGGGCGCGGGCTGGGCGGTCGGCTCGCGGCTGCGCTCCCCCGCCGACGAGGCGGCCCGCCGGGCCGCGCCCGCCGCCTCCCTCGTCACCGCCGCCGTCGAGCGCCGCAAACTGGTCAGCACCGTGGTGCTCAGCGGCACTCTGGAGTACGGCTCCCCGCTGCCGATCAGCCTGGCCGGGGCGGTCGGCGGCACGGCCGGGACGCAGCGGGCCACCCGGGCGCCGCGCAAGGGACGGATCGCGGAGGGCGCCGTGCTGATGGAGGTCAACGGCCGCCCCGTGTTCGCGCTGCGCGGCTCCGTGCCGATGCACCGCACGATCGTCCCCGGCGCCGAGGGCGACGACGTCGAGCAGTTGCAGCGGGCCCTGCGCAGGCTCGGGCACGCCGCGCCCGCCACGGGCGTGTTCGACCCGGCCACGATCGCCGCGGTGACCAGGCTGTACGCGAAGAAGGGCTACCAGGCGCAGCAGCCGACGCTCGCCGACCGGCAGACGTACGACACGCTGCGCAAGGCCGTGCGGACGGCCGAGGAGAGCCTCGCGACCGAGAAGCAGGCCCTGGACCGGGGGCGGGACGTGCTGCCGCTGAAGGTCCGGCTGGACAACGCCCGCGCGGACCTGAAGTCGGCGCGCGCCGCGCTGGCCGCTGCCCAGTCGCGCGAGTTCACGCCCGCTGACGAGACGGCGCTGGCGGCGGCCGAGTCGGCTGTGCGGGCGGCGCGGGAGCGGCTGCTGGAGGCCGAACAGGCGCTCGCGGCGGCCACCAAGCCGCAGTCCGGCACGGCCTCGTCCGGCACGACCGCGACCAGCGCGACCGCGACCGGCACGACTGGGACCAGCGCGGCCGCGACCGCCACGCCCTCCAGCACACCGGCAGGCACCCCCTCGCCCGAGCCCAAGCCCTCCGCCTCCACCGACACGAGCCTGCTGGAGCTGAGGGTGGCCAACGCCAGAGCGGACCTGACTGCGGCCGAGGAAGCCCTCGACCGGGCACGCGAGCAGGCGCGGGAGGCCAGGGACGCCAAACTCGAAGAGCTGCGCAAGTCCGTGCGCACCGCCAGGGAAGCGGTGACCACCGCCGAGCAGGCGCTGCGCCAGGCCAGGCAGCTCTCCCCGGCCCGGCTCAAGGTGGCGAACGCAGGCAAGGACCTGGCGGCGGCCAAGGAACTGCTGGCCGAGTACGCCCGCACGTACGGGGTGTCGATCCCGCCAGGCGAGGTGGTGTTCCTGCCGAAGCTGCCCGCCCGGGTGCGGAAGGTGTCGGTGAAGGCGGGGCAGAACGTCGAGGCGGAGGTGGCCACCGTGACGGGCTCCGCGTTCGCGGTGACCGGGTCCGTGGAGACGGCCGAGTCGGAGCTGCTGCGTCCGGGCATGGCGGCGGCGATCGAGGTGGACGCGGGCACGACGTACCCGGCCAGGCTCGCCGCGGTCGGTGAGAAGGCCAGGCTGCCCGGCGGCGAGGCGGCCCCCGAGGGGTCGGTACCGGTCCTGCTGACGCCGTCGGGCGGCAGAGGGCTGCGGGCGGGCGCGGCGGTGACCGCGCGGGTGACGGTCGGGGCCACCGACGCGCCGGTGCTGGTGGTGCCGGTGGCGGCGGTGATCACCTCGGCGGACGGGAAGGCGCGGGTGCGGGTCGAGTACGCCACGGACAGGACCAGGGACGTGGAGGTCCGCACGGGCCTGACCGCCGACGGGAACGTCGAGGTCACCGGCGCGCTCAAGGAGGGCGACCGGGTGGTGATCGGCAATGCCTGAGCAGCCGGTCACCGAGCCGGGCGACGTCCGCGGGCGGCTCGCCACGCAGCCGCCGGTCATCGAGCCGAGCGGCATCTGCAGGCCGCCGGTCATCGAGCTGCGCGACGTCTGCAGGCGGTTTCCCGCGCGACCGCCGGTGCTGGCGTTGCGCGAGGTCTCGCTGCGCGTCGAGCGCGGCGACCACCTGGCGATCGTCGGCCCGTCGGGCTCCGGCAAGTCGACGTTGCTGAACGTCCTGGGCCTCCTGGATCGCCCCACTTCCGGTAGTTACCTCCTGGACGGCACGGAGACCACCACGCTGCGGGACGGAGCCAGGACCCGGTTGCGCGGCGACCGGATCGGCTTCGTCTTCCAGTCCTTCCACCTGCTCCCCCACCGAACGGTGGCGGAGAACGTGATGCTCGCCGAGCTCTACGGCACGCGCACCCGCAGGGGCAGGCGGGAGCGGGCCCTGGCGGCGCTGGAGCGGGTGGGTCTCGGGCATCGGGCGGGGTTCACGCCGGGCCGGCTCTCCGGGGGCGAGCGCCAGCGCGCGGCCATCGCCAGGGCCCTGCTGGGCGACCCGTCGCTGCTGCTGTGCGACGAGCCCACGGGCAACCTCGACAGCCGCAACACGGACGCGGTGCTCGACCTGTTCGACGAGCTGCGCGAGCAGGGCCTGACGATCGTGGTGATCACCCACGAGCAGGAGGTCAGCGAGCGGGCCAGACGCCGCGTACGGATCACCGACGGACTGCTCGTGGAGGCGTGATGCGGGTACGCGACCTGATCGGCGAGGCCGTCGCGGGCGTGCTGGCCAGGCCGGTCCGCTCGGCGCTCACCACGCTCGGCACCGTGCTCGGCATCACCACGCTGGTCGTCACGCTCGGCGTGGCCGCCACGGCGGGCAACCAGATCGTCGGCCGCTTCGACGAGCTGGTCGCCACGGCCATCACCGTGGAGGTGCCCGGCTCCACCACCGGCCCGCCGCTGGTGGGCTGGGACGCGGTCGAGCGGGTGACCAGGCTGCGCGGCGTGGAGTCTGCCGCCGCGGTGGCCGACGCGAAGGAGGGCGCCGACCTGTCCGTACGCTCCACCGACCTGGTGGACCCCACCAGGGTGACCGCGCAGACCCTCACCGTGCTGGCCGCCACGACCGGCCTGCCCGAGGCGGCGCGCGGCCGGATGACGCAGGGCCGCTTCTACGACGCCGGGCACGTCGGGCGCGGCGACCGGGTGGCGGTGATCGGCGAGGAGGCGGCCAGGATGCTCGGCGTCACCCGGCTCGACCGGGCACCGGCGATCTTCATCGGGAAGCACGCGTACACGGTGATCGGCATCCTCGGCGACCTGCGCCGCGAGAAGAACCTGTCCACCGCCGTGATGGTGCCGCCCACCGTCGGCCGCCAGTTCGGGCTGCGCGAGGTCACCAGGGTGCTGGTCAACACCAGCCTGGGCGCCGCCGGGCTGATCGCCGGTCAGGCCCCGTCCGCGCTCAGCCCCGGCAACGGCGATCTGCTGCAGGTGATCTCGCCGCCCAGCCCGACCAGGGCGCGGGACGGCGCCCAGGGCGACGTGGACGCGCTCTTCCTGATCCTCGGCCTGGTCTCGCTGGTCGTCGGCGCGGTCGGCATCGCCAACGTCACGCTGGTCACCGTGATGGAGCGCGTCCAGGAGATCGGCCTGCGGCGCGCGCTCGGCGCGGCCAGGCGGCACATCGCCGCGCAGTTCCTGCTGGAGTCCACGCTGGTCGGCCTGACCGGCGGGGTGGCCGGGGCGAGCCTCGGCGTGGTCGCGGTCGTCGCGGTCTCGGCCGTCAAGCAGTGGACGCCGCTGCTGGACGTGCGGCTGGCGCTGGCCGCGCCGGTCGCGGGGGCGTTGGTGGGGCTGCTGGCCGGGCTCTACCCTGCGCTGCGCGCGGCCAGGATGGAGCCGGTGGACGCACTCAGGTGAGCCCTGGTGAGCCCTGGTGAGCTCTGGTGAGCTCTGGTGAGCTCTGGTGAACTCTGATGAGCTCTGGTGAGCCGATCGGGGCCGGGAGACGTCTAACGGACATGACGATCTGGCGAATCGTGCTCCTGCCCGCACTGCTGTTGCCGGCGCTGAGCACGTCCATGGCTCCGGCGCAGGCGGAGGTCGCCCCGAAGCGGGTGCTGGTGGAGCTGCGCAAACAGGGCGGTTTCGCGGGGCTGAACGACCGCGTGGTCGTCTACGGCAGCGGCTGTGTACGGCTCAGCCGCCGTACCGGGCCGACCATCGACAAGTGCCTGACCGCCAAGGAGGAGCGCAAGCTGCGCGGCTACCTGCGGCACCTGAAGATCGGCCGTTCGCAGCGCCCGCCGCAGGGCGCGGACTTCATCAAGTACACGCTGGCCTTTGACAAGCGGCGGGCCAGCGTGTACGACGTGCCCTCGACCTGGCAGCCGGTGGTCAGGCACCTGGACAAGATCATGGAGAAGTACTGGGCGCCCGACTAGTCTCCATCAAGCGATTGACCGGGAGCGGGTGACCGAACTACCTTCGGTCACATGACCTCCGGCCAGGCCCAGGTGATTCTCAAGGCCGCCACGCATCTCTTCGCCGCGCTCGGCTACGACGGCACCTCCACCCGCCAGATCGCCGACGCCGCCGGCCTGAACATCGCGACCGTCAACTACCACGTGGGCGGCAAGCGGGAGCTGTACCTCGCCGTCATGGAGGCCGCCCACCGGGCCGAGAAGGCGGCGCTGGAGCAGGCGCTGGCCAGGCTGCCCGGCGACGACCCGGTGGCCGCCATCCACCGCCTGGCCGACGACTACCTCGACTTCTGCGTGGACAACCCCGAGGTGCCCGCCCTGTGGATGCACCGCTGGCTCTCCGACGCCGGCGACATCACCGAGCTGGAGCGCCAGTACGTCCAGCCGCTGGTCGACGCGGTGGGCGCCGCGCTGCGGCCCGCCGTCGAGGCCGGGCTGATCTCCGCCGAGACGGACCTCGACTACACGGTGTGGAGCGTCATCTGGACCGTGCACGGCTTCGCCAAGGGCGGCGTGCTCGACGCGGAGGGCCGCCGCAGGGCGGCCGGCGACCGGGCGGCGCTGCGCCGCTTCCGCGCCCACCTGCACCAGAGCCTGCACCGCACGCTCGGCCTGCCGGGCGACCCCCGGTGAGCCGCCTCGGCAGGGACAGGCTGCTGGGCTACGGCATCGGCTCCGTCGGCACCGGCGTGTTCTCCGCGGTGCCCGGCCTGCTGCTCCTGTACTACCTGACGGACGTGCTCGGCGTCCCCGCCGCCGTGGCGGGCTTCGTGCTGGTCGCCCCCAAGATCTGGGACGTGCTGCTGAACCCGCTCGTCGGCGCCGCCAGCGACCGCGAGGCCGTCAGGACCGGCCGCAGGACGCGCCTGCTGGCCGTCGGCTCGGTGGCGCTGCCGGTGACGTTCGCGCTGATGTTCGCCGTCCCGGGAGACGTTCCCGGCGCGGTCTGGACGGGGGCCGCGTTCCTGCTGGCGGCCAGCGCGTTCGCCTGCTTCCAGGTCCCGTACGTGGCCCTGCCCGCCGAGATGTCGCCCGACCAGGGCGAGCGGACCAGGATCATGTCCTGGCGGGTGGTGTGCCTGACGGTCGGCATCCTGGTGGCGGGCGGGCTGGCCCCGGCCGTGGTGGACCTGGCGGGCGGCGGCCGGGCCGGATACGCCGTGATGGGCGTGACGGTCGGCGCGGTCATGGCGGCGGCGCTGGCCGGGGCGACGCTGGCCACCCGGTGGGTGCCGTCCAGGCCGGGGCCACGCCAGCTCGGCCCGGTGGTCGCCTTCCGCCTGGCCAGGGGCAACGTGCCGTTCTTCGTGCTGCTGGCGGCGTTCGTGACGCAGGCGCTGGCCGTGGCCGTGATGCTGGCCGGGGCGCCGTACGTGGCCGCGTATCGGCTGGGCGACTACGGCCTGACCTCGGTGATGTTCGTCTGCCTGGTCGGGCCGAGCATGCTCGCCGTGCCCGGGTGGGCCTGGCTGGCCCGCGTCCACGGGCCGGTGCGCTGCTACCTGGCCGCGTCCGCCGGCTTCTGCGGCGTCACGGTCGCGCTGGTCCCGGCCGTCGCGGCGGGCAGCACCGCGGCGACGCTGGCGCTGACCGCACTGGCCGGGATCTGCTACGCGGCGCTGCAACTGCTGCCGCTGTCGCTGCTGCCCGACACCGTGCACGCCGACGCCGCCCGCACCGGGCACGCCCAGGCCGGGGCGTTCACCGGGCTGTGGACGGCGGGCGAGACCGCGGGGCTCGCGCTCGGGCCCGGCCTGTTCGCGCTGGTGCTGACCGTGTCCGGGTTCGTCTCCGCGCCGGTCGAGTCGCCCGTCGCGCAACCGGCGGGGGCGCTGACCGGGCTGCTGCTCGGGTTCACCGCGCTGCCCGCCCTGCTCATGCTGATCAGCCTGCCGTTCGTCGTCCGGTACGGGCGGCTCACGACGAAGAAGGAGAGCGTGTGAACCTGCCGCCGACGGGGAGGACCGCCGAAGACCTGCTGGCCGAGGTGGCCCGGCTCAAGGAGCACGACCTGCCGGTGCGCGGCGGCCAGGTGACCGCCTACGTCTACGACACCGGCCGGGCCGAGGTGAACGACGCCGCGACCCGGGCGTACCTGGAGATGCTGGAGGTCAACTGCCTGGACCCGACCGCGTTCCCCAGCGTGGTGGAGATGGAGCGACAGGTCGTCGGCGCGGTCGCCGACCTGCTCGGCGGCGGGCACGGCATCTTCACCAGCGGCGGCACCGAGTCGATCATGCTGGCCGTCAAGGCCGCCCGCGACCTGGCCGGCCGCGACCGCCCGAACCTGGTGCTGCCGGTGACCGCGCACCCCGCCTTCCACAAGGCGGCCCACTACCTGGGCGTCGTGGTCAGGCCCGTGCCTGTGGACCTGGAGACGTACAAGGTGCGGGCCGGCGAGATGAAGGCGGCGATCGACGAGGACACGATCCTGGTCGTGGTCTCCGCGCCGTCCTACCCGCAGGGCGTGATCGACCCCGTCGAGGAGGTGGCGGCCGTGGCCGCGGCGGCGGGCGTGCCGTGTCACGTGGACGCGTGCGTGGGCGGGTGGCTGCTGCCCTGGCTGCGGGAGGCGGGCGCGGAGGTGCCGCCGTTCGACCTGTCCGTGCCCGGGGTGACGTCGATCTCCTGCGACCTGCACAAGTTCGGCTACGCGCCCAAGGGCGCCTCGGTGCTGCTGTTCGCCGACCCCGCGGCGCGGCGCAAGGCGTACTTCGCGTCGGCGGCCTGGCCCGGCTACACGATCATCAACGCGACCGTGCAGAGCTCCAGGTCGGCGGGCCCGCTCGGCGGTGCCTGGGCCACCCTCCAGTCGCTGGGCAGGCAGGGGTACGCCGAGCTGGGCCACACCACGCTGGAGGCGACCCGCAGGCTGCGCGCGGGCCTGGCCGAGATCCCCGGGCTGCGGGTGCTCGGCGCGCCAGAGTCGTCGCTGGTGGCCTTCACCGGCGCCGACGTGGACGTGTTCGTGCTGGCCGACGAGGCGC
The DNA here is from genome assembly GCF_039531895.1 of Nonomuraea monospora. NCBI lineage: Bacteria > Bacillati > Actinomycetota > Actinomycetes > Streptosporangiales > Streptosporangiaceae > Nonomuraea > Nonomuraea monospora. The sequence goes on along the minus strand of NZ_BAAAQX010000016.1, from coordinate 174,465 downwards.
GGGCGCGGGGCTGGTTCCTGCAGCCGCAGCTCTCCTACGCGGGCATCCCGGCGAACCTGCACGTCACGGTCACCGGGGTCACCCTGTCGGGGGTCGAGGCCATGCTGAAGGTGATCGCCGAGTCGGCCGTGGCGGCGCGCGAGCGCGGGCCCGTCGTGCTGCCGGAAGGGCTGGTCGAGCTGGTGGCGGGGCTGGACCTGGAGGCGATCGACGACGCGACGTTCGGCGAGCTGAGCGCGTCCGTGGGGGTGGACCTGCGGCCGGGAACGGGGCAGCCGGAGATGGCGGTGGTCAACACGGTGCTCGACGCGCTGCCCGCCGAGGCGCGGGAGGCGGTGCTGGTGCGCTTCCTGTCGGTCCTCTACAGCGGCTGACCCCTACTCGGGCGCGGACGTGATGGCGATGCCCAGGCACATCTCGTCGCTGGTGCCGTCGCCCCACACGACGTACCGGGGCGGGGTGCCGCGCAGCTCGGGCAGCAGGGCGCGCAGGCCGGCGTCGTGGGTGCAGGTGACCCGCACGACGTCGCCTTCCCGGACGTCGACCGGCTCGGGCAGCAGCCGCAGCGACTGGTCGTCGAAGTTGTACTCGGGCACGTCGAGCAGCGTCCTGGCCTTGGCGGTGCCCGGGTTCAGCTCGATCTTGACGGCCCTGCCGAGCAGGTGCATGTGCCCGGCCAGCGCGTGCACCGTGAACGGCGACCCGACCGGCACGTCGCAGTGCTGGGTCGGCCCCGCCTCGACCGGCCCGCAGTACTGCTCCAGCAGCCTCACCTGCGTCAGGCTGTCCTCCCCGAACCGCTTGCCGACGTCCCGCACGGCGGCCTCCCTCTCGCACAGCGGGCCCGACTCCTCCGGCGTGCAGGGCAGCTCGACGGGCGCGAAGTACAGCCCGGTCTCCAGCGGTTCGAGCTGCCGGTCAGTCACCCGGAGGCGGATGCCCGAGCGGTCGGTGCCCGGCTCGCCCTTCACGTTCAGCAGGTTGTAGTGCACCTGCATGATCAGGCTGCTGCCCGGGGGCAGGTCGTAGCCGTAACGCGGGTCGAGCAGCGACTCCTTGCTGCCGGGCGCCCAGTGCGCCACCCAGGAGGCGTCGCCGATGCCCGCGTCGCCGAAGCAGGACCAGCCCTGGCCTGGTGAGCTGTCGTCCACCGCGCGCACCCTCGCGGCCTGCTCGGGCGAGAGCCGGAAGAAGATCGCGTGGTGCACGATGGCGGTGTTCTGCGGCTCGAACTGGGCGCCGGTCAGCGACACCCGGCCGGTCAGCTTGGGGTCCACGAGGAAGCAGCGGTAGTCGTCCGTGCCGCCGTTGGGCGGGCCCGGCGTGTACGGCTCCGCCATCGAGAGGTTGACGAACCGCTCACCTGGCCGCAGCGGCGACGCCGCGGGCGCCGGCTCGGTGGCGTGCCCGGAATGCCCCGGGGAATCGGTGGCATGCCCCGAGTGCCCCGGCGAGGCGGTGGCCTGCCCCGGCGAGGCGGCGGGCGGTTCGGCGGCCACGCCGCAGGAGGCGAGCAGGAGGGCCGCGCCGAGCGCGGCTGCGATGCGGGCGAATCGCGTCATGCTGCCACACTCACCCGCGCGAGGCCGCCGGGGCATCCTCCGGCCGGACGCTCTCACTACTTCCCTGGGATGACCCGCCCGTCAAACCACGGTCGCGCCCTCATGAGGTGGGGAAGGTGGCCTCGACCCGGAAACCGCCGTCCTCGGTAGGACCGCACGACAGCGTGCCGCCCGCCAGCTCCACCCGCTCCCGCAGGTCGGGCAGGCTCATCCCGGGCCCAGCGACGGCCACCCAGGCGTCCGGCATCCCGCCGGTGTTGCGCACCGCGATCCGCACGTTGCCGGGCGCGTACCGCACCCCCACCCGCACGTCCGCGCCGGGCGCGTGCTTGTGCACGTTGGCCAGCGCCGCCTCGACCACCAGGTACGCGGTCCGCCCCACCAGCCCGGACACGGGCGCGGGAGGGCCGTCCACCGACAGCTCCACGGGCACCCCGTCGCGGGCCGAAACGATCACCAGCGGGCGCAGGTCGGGCAGCGGCAGCCCCAGGTCGAACCCCTCGCCGGTGCCGCGCCGCAGCAGCGCCACCATGTGCCGCAGCTCGTCCAGCGCGTCGCAGCCCATCGTCCGGATGTCCTCGGCCGCCGCCCTGGCCCGGTCGTCTCCGGCGGCCCCGGCCAGCACGCCCGCCTGCAGCACGATCCGGCTGACGCGGTGGGTGACAACGTCGTGCATCTCGCCCGCCAGCCGTTCCCGCTCGATCCGCTCAGAGCGTTCCGCCAGCTCGGCGCGGAGCCGTTCCCTGACGGACACGTACATGCCGTACATGACCGCCAGCGCGATCGCCGCCTCGCTCCTGGCGATCAGCGCGAGCCGGTCGGGCAGGGTCAGGACGGCGAAGCCGATCACCATCACCGGCATCCACCGGGACAGCGGGCGCCGGTCGCCCGCGAACGCCATCGCGCCGTACGCGACGAACGGCGCCGCCGGCGGCCAGAGCGGCGCCCCGGCGGACGGCAGCGGCACGGCGGACGGGACGACCAGGGCCAGCACCGGCACCGCCAGCGCCGTGCCCGCGCAGATCCACGCGACCACGAGGGGCGCGCGGCGCATCCACAGCAGCGGCAGCGCCCCCGCCAGCACGATCACCAAGCCTGGGCCCGCATAGCCTGTCGCGGCCGTCAAACCTGCCGCGGCCAGGACCGCGACAGCGTCGATCGGTCGCGCGCGGGCACCGTCCACCGCCTCATCGTACGATCACCCGCCGTGCCTGCCCACCCCTGAACGCGTAGCCGATCACCACCCCCGCCCGCCTCCGCGCGCCTGGTCGATGGCCGTGCTCACCGACCTCCGCACGCGTAGCCAATCGCGCGCCTTTGCACGCATGGCCGATCGCCGCACCTCCGCACGCATGACCGGTCACCGCACCTCCGCACGCATGACCGGTCACCGCACCTCCGCACGCATGACCGATCCCCGCGCCTCTGGGCGGGTGGCCGATCAGAGCTTCGTGATGCGGACGGCGTCGGCGATCACGTACCCCGTGGTGGAGGTCCAGCGGCTCACGCCGACCACGTCGTAGGTGCCCGCCGCGAGGGTGAACGTCCCGAGGTCGCGCCAGGCCCCGCCGCCCGTGCGCTGGTCGACGGTGACCGTGCGGTTGCCGCCGGAGGCCGCGACAATGTACGGCGTCGCGCTGTTGTAGCCGGAGTTGGCCGGATACCACACCTCCACCCGGTAACTCCCGGCGCTGGGAACGGCCGCCCGGAACCAGGCGGGATCGCTGGCCGCGACCGGCTCGGCGAAGCGGTAGTCGGCGCCGTAGAGCTGCGTGGAGTACGTCGAGGTCCCCCAGGCCGAGCCGGCGGCGAACCCGCCGCCGGCGTTGTCGATCACCACGCTGAACCCGCCGGACGACGACCCCGTGACGGCCCGTCCGGCGCTGGGCCCGCTCTCCTGGTGGGTGCGGTTGAGCGCGGTCACGTAGTAGGTGTAGGCGGTCCCGGCGGCGGCCGTGGTGTCGGTGAACGTGGTCTGCCTGGTCGTCTTGATCAGGTTGCGGGCGTCGGCGAAGAAGCACGGGTCGGCCGTCGTGGGCGTGCCGTCCACCCGGTACACGGCGTAGGAGGTGCCGGAGCCGGACCAGGAGAGCTGCACACCGCTGGAGCCCCTGGTGGCGGCGGTGATGGAGGGGGTGCCGGGGGCGGCGGCGGAGCCGCGGGCGGGCAGCAGCGCGGGCTTGGCGTAGTGCGCGTTGAGTACCCTGGTGAACGCGCCGATGCGGTCGGCCTTGACGTCCTTGGCGCTGAAGTAGACGTCGCCGGCGATCTCGGGGTGCTGCCGGTTGTCGTGGAGGTGGTCGCTCAGCTCGGCCGGGTCCTGCCACTCGGCGTCCTGGCCGGAGGCGCCCGCCCGGTAGGCGGCCTGCCCGATCACGAGCTGCACGCCGGTGCCCCTGACCTGCTCGGACCACCACGCCGTGAGCACCTCGTACCCGGCGGTGGAGAAGCCGATGTGCCAGTAGATCTGGGGCGCCAGGTAGTCGACCCAGCCCTGCTTGACCCACTGCCTGCTGTCGGCGTAGATCGCGTCGTAGGACTGCAGCCCCGAGGTGCGCGAGCCGAGCGGGTCGGTGCCCGCGTTGCGCCAGATCCCGAAGGGGCTGATGCCGAAGGAGACGTGCGGCTTGGCGGTGTGGATGCGCTGGTCGAGCTCGCGTACCAGCAGGTTGACGTTGTTGCGCCGCCAGTCGCCGACGTCGGTGAAGGAGCCGCCGTACCGGTCGAACGTGGCCGCGTCGGGGATGCTCTGGCCGCTCACCGGATACGGGTAGAAGTAGTCGTCGAGGTGCACGCCGTCCACGTCGTACCGGGAGACGGCGTCCATGATCGCGTCCTCGATGAAGTCGCGTACCTCCGGGATGCCCGGGTTGTAGTAGAGCTTGCCGCCGTAGGCGAAGCGCCAGTCGGGGTGTTGCCGCGCCGGGTGCGTGGAGATCAGCTTGGAGGGGTCGTCGTGGTTGGCGACCCGGTACGGGTTGAACCAGGCGTGGAACTCCAGGTTGCGGGCGTGGGCCTCGCTGACCATGAAGGCGAGGGGGTCGTAGCCCGGGTTGCCGCCCTGGGTGCCGGTGAGCCACTGCGACCACGGCTCGTACGGCGACGGCCAGAACGCATCGGCCGTCGGCCTGACCTGCACGACCACGGCGTTCATGCGCTTGGAGACGGCCAGGTCGAGCCAGGCGCGGAACTCCGCCTGCTGTGCCGCCGCGCTCAGCCCGGTGCGGCTGGGCCAGTCGATGTTGGCGACCGAGGAGATCCACATGGCGCGGAGCTGCCGCTTCGGGGTGGCCGGGTCGGTGGCGCAGGCGGCCACCGCGGTCTGGGTGTGGCTGGAACTGGCGAGCGCGGTCTGGGTGTGGAGGGGGCTGGCGAGCGCGGCGGCGACGAGCACCGCGAGGACGGTACGCAGGAGCGCGGTCACGAAGGGAAGTTTCAGCGCATCCGCCAGAAAGCGCAATAGTCTTCACAAACATCAGAGGACACCGCGTGCCCCGGCGAGGGCGAGAAGTTTCACTTAACTCAGCAGTAATGTCAATTATCGACATCGGTCAAGATCTTGTCGTAGCGTGCTCCCGTCACCTGTGAACGAGGAGCACCCCATGACTCTCGCCCGCACGCGATTAGCAGCCCTCGCCACCTCGATCCTCGCCATCCTCCCCCTCAGCGCGGCCGCCCAGCCCGCCTGGTCGCAGTCCCAGGCGGTCACGGTCAAGGAATCCCCACTCTCCGCGGCCTTCGGCAAGGCCGCCGCCGCGCACGACGTACCGCGTGACCTGCTCATCGCCCTCGCCTACGCCGAGACCCACCTCGACGGCCACCACGGCGAGCCCAGCGCCAGCAACGGCTACGGCGTGATGCACCTGGTCAGCAACCCGACCAACCACTCGCTCGAACAGGCCGCCGAGCTGACCCGGCTGCCCGCCGACAAGCTCAAGACCGACGACGAGGCCAACATCCTCGGCGGCGCGGCCGTGCTGCGCGCCATCGCCGACAAGCTCGGCCTCGACGAGACCGCCAGGAAGGACGCCGGCCGCTGGTACCGCGCCGTCGCCCAGTACGGCAACGCCTCCTCACCCGAGCTGGCCCGCCTGTACGCCGACGCCGTCTACGAGCAACTCGGCCTCGGCATCGACCTGCGCGGCGTCCAGGTCAGACCGCAGGAGATCACCGCCGACCGCGGCGAGTACGCCGACGCCCGCGACCTGAACGCCCGCGCGGGCAAGCAGGCCGGGGAGCCGGCCGACAGCCCGGTCGCCCTCGCCAGCGCCGACTACCCGCCGGCCGCCTGGGTCGCGGCCAGCAGCAGCAACTACCGCGTCTCCAGCCGCGAGACCAGCTACAACATCGACCGCGTGGTCATCCACGTCACCCAGGGCTCCTACGCCGGAACCATCTCCTGGTTCCAGAACCCCAGCGCGCAGGTCTCCGCCCACTACGTGGTCAAGTCCTCCAACGGCGCCATCACCCAGATGGTCCGCGACAAGGACGTCGCCTGGCACGCGGGCAACTCCACCTACAACAACCGCTCCATCGGCATCGAGCACGAGGGTTACGTCAGTGACGCCTCGTGGTTCACCGACGCCATGTACCGGGCCTCGGCCGCACTGACGCGTTACCTCTGCGACAAGTACGGCATCCCGAAGACGAGGACCGGCATCATCGGCCACAACGAGGTCCCGGGCGCCACCCACACCGACCCGGGCTCGCACTGGAACTGGACCACGTACATGAACTACGTGACCGGTGGCGGCGGCACCCCCACGTTCACCACCACGGTGGACAACGCCACCTCCGGCCAGTTCACCGCCAGCGCCAACTGGGGCACCTCCACCTACTCCAGCCAGCGCCACGGCGCCGACTACCGCTTCGCCGACCCCGTCTCCGCCAGCGACGCGGCGTGGTACTCGGCCACGATCCCCAGCGCGGGCACGTACCAGGTCGAGGTCTGGTATCCGGCGGACGCCGGGTACAACAGCTCGGCGCCGTACATCGTGTCCACGTCCAGCGGCAACCAGACCGTGTACGTCGATCAACGGTCCGGCGGCGGGGCGTGGCGCAGCCTCGGGACGTTCTCGCTGAACGCCGGCACGTACAACGTGGTCGGCGTGAGCCGGTGGACCTCGGGCACCGGCTACGTGATCGCGGACGCGGTGCGTATCAGCAGGTAACGACCCTCTCCGCGTGACGGCCCGCGCCCGATACCCCTCCCGGGCGCGGGCCGTTGCCATGCCGTCCCCATGCCGTCCCCATGCTGTCCCCCATGCCCGGGCGCGTGCCGTACCCGCGCCTCACCCGCGGTCCCGGCCAGAACGATGGCCGGACGGTGCAACATCCCGCCCCCTTCGGCCGTCTGGGAACGTGACTACCGAAGGGACGACAAGTGGACGACGACCCCGGCTTCGACGACTTCGTGGCAGAGCACACGGACGCGTTGCTCCGCTACGGATACGTCCTGACCGGAAACCCCCACGACGCCGCGGACCTGGTGCAGGAGGCCCTGGTACGGCTGTGCGGCGCCTGGCCGCGGGTGAGACGCAAGGACAACCCGCACAGCTACACCCGGATCACGATGGCGCGGTTGCACATCAGCATCTGGCGGCGGCGCAGACGCGAGCACCTCACCGGGGACCCGCCGGAGCGGGAGTCCCGGGAGACGTTCCCGCCCGGCGAGGAGCTGGGGCTGTGGCAGGAGCTGGCCGGGCTGCCCCGCAGGCAGCGGGCCGTGCTGGTGCTGCGCTACTACGAGCAGCTCAGCGACGCCGAGATCGCCGAGGTGCTCGGCATCTCCCCGGGAACCGTGCGCAGCCAGGCATCCCGTGGCCTGGACAAGCTGCGTTCCTCCCTGTCCTCAGCACCGGCGCCCAACAGGAGCATGCGATGACCGACCTGGAAGACAAGCTGAGCCGCGTCCTGTCCGGGGCGGCGGAGCGCGCGCCGCAGGCGCTGCCCGGCCTGGCCGCGACGGTCAGGACGCGCCATCGCCGCCGCCGGGCGCGCACCGCCGCCGCGTACGCCGCCGCGGCCGTGGTCCTGGTCGCGGGCGGGGCGGCCGTCGCGGTGAACAATCTGGGCGTCTCGGCGGCGCCGCAACCCGCCGTCGGCCCGACCGGTCCCACCGGCCCGACCGGCGAGCGGGAGCAGGACGAGATCCCGCCGCCCATTGAGCAGGTGTGGCCGCGGGCCGTGCACAAGATCCCGGCCAAGCTGCCCGACGGCCGCACGTACTACCCGCAGCTCCTCCTCGACGACCGCACGCTGCTGGTCATGACGGGCGCCCTGGACGGGTCGCGCCAGTTCCTGTGGACCTACGACCTGGGCACCGGCCGGCCGAAGCGGATCGCCGAGATCCCGCCGACGAAGAACTCGGCCATCTTCGCCGACGGCGTGGCCGCCGGTGACGGCGCCATCGTCTGGTGGGCGTCGTACAAGGAGCCGGGCAGCCGGCGGGTCGCCAAGATCTGGACGGTCCCGGCCACCGGCGGCCGGCCCCGGCTGGTGAGCGACGTTCCCCTCGGCGACGTCATGAAGCAGGGGCACATCAACGGGCTGGCGGTGGCCGGCTCGGACGTCGTCTTCTCCTACGAGAAGGGCGGCGTCTACCGGGTGCCGCTGAGCGGGGGGACGCCGCGGCCGGTCAAGGGCGCAGAGCGGCACCACGTCCTGCAGTGGCCGTGGGTGGGCGTGCACCGCGGCAAGGCGGTCTTCCGCGACCTGCTCAACGTCGAGACCGGCGAGCGGCGCGAGGCCGTGGTCAAGTCCGGCGAGGAGGTCAGGTGCGGCGTCGAGCGGTGCTGGGGCGTGGCCATCCGCTACAGGACCGTCAAGGTGGAGCGCCGCCGCGACAGCTCCGGCAAGGAGATCAAGTGCGGTGATCGGCGGTGCCCGGCCACGGTGCGGGTGGCGGACATCGTGCGCAGGTTCGTCCGCGACCGCGACGGCTCCCATGAGCAGGCCCTGCCGGCCGGGTTCCAGCAGGGCGACGACGCCGGGCTGGAGCGCTTCTTCAAGGTCTCGCTGAACGGGCCGGGGAATCGGCCCGTGCTGGCCCTCTTCGACGCCGGGACCGGCCGCTCCGCCGACCTGGGCGTCCGGGAGAACGCGAGGGGGGTCATGTCGATCCCGGACGGCGGCCTCGACCGGCTGATGACCTACCCGATCAGGAACGAGATGTGGGTCCTGGACCTGGCCGCGATCGAGTAGAGGGTCATGCGGTCGCGCCGCCGTCGATCACGTGGTCGGCGCCCACGACGAAGCTCGACTCCTCGGACGACAGCCACAGCGCGGCGGCGGCGATCTCCTCGGGGGTGGCCACCCGCCCGATGGGCAGCGCGGTCCTCATCCGCTCGTCCCGCTCCTCCCGCGTCTCCCCGGGCTGCGCCGACATGGGCGTGTCGATCGGCCCGGGGCTGAGGGCGTTGACGCGGACGCCGTCGGCGATGTGGTCGCGGGCCGCCGCCCGCGTCAGGTGGCTCACGGCGGCCTTCGAGGCGGCGTACGCGCTCGCCCCGGCCAGCCGCCAGTGCGCCCCGAGGTTGGAGGAGACGTTGACGATGGCCCCGCCCCCGTGGGCCCGCATGTGGGCGATCTCGTGCTTCATCGACAGGAACACGCCCTTGAGGTTGACGGCCAGGACCTCGTCCCAGACGTCCTCGTCGTAGTCGGCCAGCGGCGCCATCGTGCCGAAGATCCCGGCCGCGTTGAGCGCCACGTCCAGGCCGCCGAGCCGGGAGACGGCGGCCTCGACCATGGCGGCCACCTCGGCGGAGCGGGTGAGGTCGACGGTGAACGCGGCGGCCCGGCCGCCGCCCTCCTCCACCAGCTTCACGACCTCGGCCAGGCGGGCGGCGTCACGCCCGGCGGCGAGGACCGCCGCGCCCTCCCGCGCGTACGCCAGCGCCGCCGTCCGGCCCACCACTCCGCTCGCGCCCGTGACGAGCGCGACCTTGCCTGCGAAACGTCCAGTCATCTTTTCCAGACCAATCATTCTCAAATTCGGACAGTCGTCATGGCTTGCTCGACCGCGTCGCGCAGCCTGCGCGGGTCAGGGTCGGCCCTGCCCAGCACCCTGAGCCCCTGGAGCAGCACGAGCAGGAACCTGGCCAGCGCCTGCGGGTCCTTGCCCGCCGGGATCTCCCCCTGGGCGCGCGCCCTGATGAGCGTCCCGGCCAGCGCCGTCTCCAGCTCCGCCCAGCTCGTCACCACCTTGGCCAGCACCACCGCGTCGCGCGAGGCGAACTCGACGGCCGTGTTCACCACCATGCAGCCGCGCCGCAGCTCGTCGGCCAGGATCTCCGCGACGTAGGAGTCGAGGAAGGCCTGGACGGCGGGCAGCGCCGGCCCCGGCTGGGACAGCCGCTCGATCACCCTGCCCTGCTCCAGATAGCGCTCCAGCGCCTTCAGGTACAGCTCGCGCTTGCCGCCGAACGTCGCGTAGATGCTCGCCCGCGCCAGGCCCAGCCGCTCCACGAGGTCGGCCATCGAGGTCGCCTCGTAGCCGCGCTCCCAGAACAGCTCCAGCGCCTGCTGCAACGCCACCTCGGGGTCGAACTCCTTGCTTCTTGCCACGCCGGGAAGGCTAGCACTATCGAGAACGCTCGGTCTAGTTCAGGAGAAGCGGCGGCCCTCGTCGCGGCGGTAGGCCCAGGCGGCGGCGACCGCCATGCCCACGGTCCAGACGGCCAGCATGACCAGTGACATCGCGTTCGGGCCGACGCCCGCGATCGCCCACCAGATCAGCTCGGCCGCGCCCCTCGTCGGCACGTACACGGACAGGGCCTGCACGAACTCCGGCATCACCGAGGGCGGCAGCAGCAGCCCGCCGAGTATCGCCATCGGGAAGAACAGCAGTTGCGACACCGCCATCGCGGCCTTGGCCACCAGCGTGAAGCCGACGAACAGCCCCATCAGCATGAACGGCACCACGCCCAGGACCAGCGCGCCGATCCCCAGCAGCAGCCGCGCAGGGGTGATCGTCGCCTCCGTGAACAGCGCCCCCATCACCAGCACGGGGATCACCGAGATCAGCATGGTGGCCAGCGTCGCCAGGATCCGCCCGGCGAAGCGCGGCAGCGGGCCCGCCGGCAGGGTCCGCAGGTACGGGTTCCACGGCAGCTCGCGATCCTGCGAGACCGCGACGCCGAGCCCGGTCAGCGCGGACGACATGGCGCCGAAGAGCATCAGCGCGCCCGTCGCCGTGGTCGCCGCCGTCGCGTCCCGGCCCGCGAACGGCACCACGAACGCCAGCATCGCGACGGCCGGGAAGAACGCGCTGGCCACGATGCCGATCGGCACCCTGATCTGCTCGATCATCAGGTAGCGGGTGTGGGCGAGCACCAGGCTAGGCATGTGCGGACTCCTTCGAGGTCAGGGCGAGGAAGGCCTCTTCGAGGGTGGCCGGCCTGATCTCCAGGCCGGAGAACGGCGCCCCGCTGCGCACCAGCTCCACGACGAGCCGGTCGGGGTCGCTGACGACCAGGTCGATCCGGCCGTCCACGCGTTCGGCGCCGAGCACGCCGGGCAGGTCGGGCAGGCTCTCGGCGACGAGGGAGACGCGCCGGGTGCCCACCAGGCCGCGCACCGCCCGCATGGTGTCGTCGGCCAGCACGCGGCCGTTCCCGATCACCACCACCCGCTCGGCCAGCGCCTCCACCTCTTCCAGGTAGTGGCTGGTCAGCAGGACGGTGCCGCCGTCCTCGTGGAAGGCCCTGATGCCGTCCCACAGCGCCCGCCTGGCCTCGACGTCCAGACCGGTGGTCGGCTCGTCGAGGAAGACCAGCTTCGGCCGGCCCGCGAAGGCCAGCGCCACCCCCAGCCGCCGCCGCTGCCCGCCGGACAGGCTGCCCACCTGCCGCCTGACCAGGTCGCCGAGGCCGAACCTGGCCAGCAGCTCGGCCGTGCCGAGCCGCTCGGGGAAGTGCGCGCCGACGAAGTCGACGATCTCGCCGACGCGCAGCGAGTCGGGCAGGCCCGTCTCCTGCGGCGTCACGCCGATGCCGCGCCGCACGGCCGCGTCCAGCGGCGAGCCGCCGAGCAGCTCCACCGTGCCCGACGTCGGCCTGCGCAGCCCCACGAGCAGGTTGATGAGGGTGGACTTGCCGGCGCCGTTCGGGCCGAGCAGGCCGACCAGCTCGCCCGCCCTGATGTCGAGCGAGACGCGGTCGAGGGCGACCACGTCGCCGTAGCGGCGGGTGACCTCGCCGGCTCTGGCGAGAAGCTTTCCGGAGGAGGAGTTCATGCCGGTCAGCCTGGCCCGCCGGGCCGGTCCGCCGCATCGGGCGCGCGGTCGCTCCGCGCCCTTCCCCCGTGGGGTGCGGGTCCTCCTTTGGTAGGTGACGGGCCCGCTGGAGCGGCGTCTAACCTGGGCCGATGAGCCAGATTCGCTCCCCGCACCCCTACGCGGCGGCCGGCGTGCTGCTGGGGATGGGCGCGCTCACCGCCGTGGGGCTGTGGGGTCAGGCAGGCCGGTCCACCTGGTGGCTGGACGTGGCGATCGCGGTGGTGAGCGTGGCCGCCGCGCTCGCCACCCTGTGGTGGCCCGTCCACGGGGCGCTGGCCGCCACGCTGCTCGCCGTGCTCTCCCCGGTGGCCACTCCGGCGGCGACGGCGGGGGCGCTGCAGGTGGCCCAGCGCAGGAGGTTCCCCGTCGCGGCGGCGGTGGCCGCCGCAGGCATGGCGGCCCATCTGGCGCAGGGGTTCTGGCGGCCCAACTCGGGCATCTCGCTGTCGTGGTGGCTGCTGCTGATCTGCGCCGCCTACGGCGCGCTGCTCGGCTGGGGCGCGCTGGCCCGCTCCCGCCGCGCCCTGCTCATCTCCCTGCGCGAACGCGCCCACCGCGCCGAGGCCGAGCAGGGCAGGCGGGTCGCCGAGGCCCGCATGGCCGAGCGCCACCGGCTCGCCAGGGAGATGCACGACGTGCTGGCCCACCGCCTGTCCCTGGTGGCCACGCACGCCGGGGCGCTGGAGTACCGCCCCGACTCCTCGCCCGACCAGCTCGCCAGGGCCGCCGGGGTGATCCGCACCGGCGTCCACCAGGCGCTGGAGGAGCTGCGCCAGGTGATCGGCCTGCTCCGCGAGCCGTCCGACGACCAGGACGAGCTCGAACCCTGGCCAGGCCTGGCCGACCTGCCCGGCCTGATCGCGGAGGCACGCGAGGCGGGCCAGCCCGTACGGCTCAGCGACGAGATCACCGACGCCGCCGCCCTGCCCCCGGCCGTGTCCAGAACCGCCTACCGCGTCGTGCAGGAAGGGCTGACCAACGCCCGCAAGCACGCCGCCGGGCAGCCGGTCGAGGTGCTGCTGACCGGCGCCCCCGGCGAGCCCCTGCTGATCGACGTCCGCAACCCGCTGCCCCCCGCGGGCGCCGCCCCCGTCGCGCCCGGCAGCGGGCTCGGCCTGGTGGGGCTCACCGAGCGGGTCCGGCTGGCCGGCGGGCACCTCGACCACCACGGCACCGGCGCGGAGTTCCGGCTCCAGGCTCGGTTACCATGGCCCGCGTGATCCGCGTGCTCCTGGTAGACGACGACGCGCTGGTCCGCGCCGGGCTGTCCATGATGATCGACGGCGCCGCCGGCATCACGGTCGTCGCCGAGGCGGCCGACGGCCAGGAGGCCATCACCGCCACCGACGCCCACGCCCCCGACGTCGTCCTGATGGACCTGCGGATGCCGCGTGTCGACGGCATCACCGCCACCCGGCGGCTGCGGGCCCGCGCCAGGCCGCCCGAGGTGATCGTGCTGACCACCTTCGACACCGACGAGAACGTCCTGCACGCGCTGCGCGCGGGGGCCGCCGGGTTCCTGCTCAAGGACACCCCGCCGCCGCGCATCGTGGAGGCGATCACCCGGGTGGCGGCGGGCGACCCGATACTGTCCCCGCGCATCACCCGCCGGTTGATGGAGCGCACCGTCGCCCAGGCCGGCGCGTACGAGCGCGCCCGCGCCGCGCTGGCCGCCCTCACCCCGCGCGAGCACGAGGTGGCGCTGGCGATCGCCCAGGGCAGGACGAACGCCGACATCGCCGCCGACCTCGCCATGGGCGTCACCACCGTCAAGGCCCACGTCTCCAGCATCCTGACCAAGCTCTCCCTGGACAACCGCACCCAGATCGCGCTCCTCGCCCACGACGCGGGCCTCACCTGAGCGTGAGCACCCACCGCCAGGCGCCCTCGCCGTTGCTGTCCCGGTTGGCTGCGAGCTGGGTCATCTTCGAGCCGTCCACGCTGACCAGCACCAGGCCGTTGTCGAACTCGTTCTCGCACTTGCCCGCGCAGCCCAGGGCAATGACGTTCTCGTCGTCGGCCCAGGCGTGCAACTGGAGCACCTGCTGCCGACCGGCCACCCGGCCCGTCGCCACCTCGGTGATCTTCGTGGGCATGCCGTCGCCGCCCAGCACCAGCCGGCCGTCGGGCGAGATGGCCGACAGGCTCGTGCCGCGCCGGCACCGCTCCCCCTCGGGCGCTTGCCTGGGCTCGCCGTCCAAGGTGTAGAAGAGCCGGTCAGGCCTGGTGGAGGTGGGCGCCCAAAGGAGCGTGCCGTCCAGGCTCCAGCCGAGATCCTGGCGGCCGTTCATGTTGGACGGCTTGCCCGCCTCGTCGCCCAGCGCGGCCAGCTCGTGGTAGGCCGTCTCCCCCGTCCGGGTGTCGATGACGTAGTAGCCGGTGCGCGGGCTCGCGGTCATCACCGGCCCCATCTGGTCGCCCTTGCCCTGCATGATGTTCGGGTAACTGGCGTAGGCGGTGGCCACGATCCGAGTCCCGTCCGGCGACCACGCGACGGAGCCCACGGTGTGCTCCAGGTCGTACCAGCGCAGCACCTGCCGGGTGTTCATGTCGAGCACGCCCACCCGCTTGCCGAGCAGATCGCCCTCGACCACCGCCGCCACCTGCAGCCCTGGGGCGACGTCCAGCCACGCGTACGAGGTCTGCTCGTAGCCGTCGGTGCGCGGGTCGTACAGGGACCAGTCGTAGCGGACGCGGGTCAGACCGTTCTCGATCGGCTCCCGCCTGGTCCGGTAGTACGCCGACACGGCCATCCGCCCCGCCGCGATGAGCTTGGTGGGCGGGCTGTGCTCGGTGTCGGTGCGCACGTCCGTCGGGGCGGGCGACGGCCGGGCGGGCAGCGTGACGCCGTCGAGCGGGCGGATCACGGGGTCGGGCGAGCGCTGCCCGGTGACGAACACGGCCACCGCCGCGATCATGGCCGCCACCAGCACCGCCGCGCCGTACGGCTTCCAGGCGCGCCTCCGCAGCGCCCGGTCGGCCAGGCCGGGAGGCACCCTGGCCTCGTCGGCCCAGTCCTCCATCGTGTCGCGCAGCAGCCGGGTCACGTGGTCACCTCCAGGTCTCGGGCCAGCTCGGGGGCGATCTCGCGCAGCCGCGCCAGCGACCGGTGCGCGGTGCTCCTGACCGTGCCGACGGAGCAGCCCAGCACCCGGGCCACCTCCTGCTCCGGCAGGTCCTCGTAGTAACGCAGCACCAGCACCGCGCGCTGGCGGGCGGTCAGCCTGGCCAGCGCCGAGCGCAGCACCAGGCGCAGCTCGCTCTGGTGGTGCGCGTCGCGCGCCTCCCGCTCCGGCGGGCCGGCCTGCAGGACCTCGCCCCGCCGCGTGCTCGCCCGCCACCAGCTGATCTGCTGCCGGTACATGATCTGCTTGGCGTACGCCTCCGGCGCCGCCACCCGCCGCCATCTGGCCGACAGCTTCGCCAGCGCGGTCTGCACCAGGTCCTCGGCCGCGTGCTGGTCACCACCGGTGAGCAGGTAACCGAGCCGCATGAGGGCAGGAGAACGGGCGTCGACGAACTCGCGGAACCGTTGCTCTTCCGCGGCGTCCACGGTCACCTCCAGGGGATCGACATCACCCTTTCAGACGCCCCCCGGGCCGCTCGCTATGCGTCCTGTCCTGGAACCGTCAGCAACCCCAGCGTGTCCTGCTCGCCCCTGCGGGTGATCACCCCGTTGATCGCCTCGGTCAGCTCCCGCTTGTCGTAGGGGCCCTCGGGCAGCTCGTTGAGGTGCGTGAGCAGGTCGGCGGACAGGTTCACGTGCCGCGAGGCCTGCGCGTAGACGTCGCGCATCGCCACCCGCTCGTGCCCGTGGAACGCCTCGTCAATGGCCTGCCGCAGCTCGTCGAGCACAGCGTGGTCGGTCATCGGTCCTCCCGTGCGGCTTCGTGGAGCAGGTCCTCCACCTGTTCGGTCACCATCTCCACCGAGACGTCCCGCACCCACGAGTCGTCGTGCGGGCAGCGCTCGGCGGCCGGGTCCACGCCGCCGGCGCCGCAGCGCGGGCAGGACGTGGTCCAGGAGATCAGCGGCCGGTGCGCGGTCCTGCTGAGCGGCCCGGCCTGAATGAGGTTGCCGCACCAGTAGACGGCCACGGTGGGGGTGCCGACGGCCGCGGCCAGGTGGCGGGGGCCGGTGTCGTTGGCGATCACCAGGTCGCAGCGTTCGTACAGGGCGGCGAGCGCGCCCAGGCCGAGCGCGCCGACGACGGGGATCGCGGGCCGCCGCATCGCCTCGACCACGCCCATCACCAGGTCCTGCTCCGCCCGCGTGCCGGTCACGGCCACGGGACGGCCGGTCAGGTCGGCCACCTCGGCGAAACGCTCCACCGGCCAGCGCCGCCGCGGGTCGCGGGCGCCCGGATGCACGGCCACCAGTCCCGGCGGCGGCTGCCCGAGCGCGCGTGCCAGCTCGGCGCGGTCTGCCTCGGTGACCGTCACCCGCGGCTCCAGCCCGCCGTCCATCGCGCCGACCAGCGCGGCGACCTGGAGGAACCGCAGGGTCTCGTGGTGGTAGTCGGTGTACGGCACCCAGCGGTCCAGCCGTTCGGCCCCCGGCGCGCGCAGCCCGGCCGTCACCCGGGCGCCGAGCCGGCGCACGAACGGGTTGGAGAACCGGCCGCCGCCGTGGATCTGGACCGCCAGGTCGAACTCCCGTTCCCGCAGCCGGGCGCACACCTCCTCGGGCGCCGGGTGCCCCGGCTCGCCGGTGGAGAGGCCCGAGATCGGCGGCAGCGCCACCACGTCGTCCACGGGGCCCGGCCGGCCGGTGAGGAAGGCGGCGTGCCAGGGCGTGCCCAGCAGGGTCAGGCGGGCGCCGGGGTAGGCGCGTTTGAGCGCGTCCAGCGCCGGGACGGCCATCAGGTAGTCGCCGACGGCGTTGGCCCGCAGCACCGCGATCCGCCGCACGTCACCGACCAGCGCCGTCATGACGGCTCCGGCACGCACGCATTCGGCCGGCCGCGTCATGACGGCTCCGGCACGTGGTCGGGCCGCGGCGGCTCCACCCGGACGCCCGGGATCGCCGGACCGGCCGGCGTGACGGCGAGCGCGGCCGGCCGGTCCCTGGTGGAAGGGGCCGGCCGGTCCCTGGTGGGGACTGGCACGTCGAGGTCTGCGGGGTGGTGCATAGCGGCCCGGCTACCCGTCGCCCCCCGCCCGTAACTTCCGCTTTATGTGGTTTGAGCTGGTCTTTTACAGGTACACGCTCTCCATGGGCACAGATGAGATCGTCAACGCCGTGGTCGTCGGCGACGTCATGCTCGACTCGTGGCTGCACGGCTCGGCCAAGCGGCTCGCCCAGGAGGCGCCGGTGCCCGTGATGAGCCTGGAGGCCACCGAGGACGCCCCCGGCGGCGCCGCCAACACCGCCGCCAACCTCGTGGCGCTCGGCGCCCGCGTCCGGCTCGTCGGCGTGGTCGGCGACGACGACTGCGGCGAGAAGCTGAAGCGCTCCCTGCACCTGCTCGGCGTCGGCGTCGACCTGGTGACGGTGCCGGGGCGGCGCACCGCGCACAAGCGGCGGCTGGTCACCAGCGGGCAGCTCACCGCCCGCTACGACGACGAGGACCTGTCCGTCATCCCCGAGGAGGCCGAGCGCGAGCTGCTCTGCCGGGTCGTCGAGGCGGTGGCGGGGGCCGACGTGGTGGTGGCGTGCGACTACGGCGGCGGGGTGTTCACCCCGGCCGTGCGGCAGGCGCTGGCGGGGCTGCCGCTTCTGGTGGTGGACGCGCACGGGGTGGCGGCGTGGCGCGAGTGCGCGCCCGCCGCGGTGCTGCCGAACTACACCGAGGTGGTGAGCCTGCTCGGGGGCGACGGCGGCGCGGCGGACCGGCCCGCCTACCTGATGGGCTGTTCGGACCGGCTGCTGGAGCTGACCGGCGCCGGGATCGTGGTCACCACCCTGGACGGCGAGGGCACGCTGCTGCACAGGAAGGGCGAGCCGCCGTACCGGACCTACGCCCAGCCGGCGCCGCACCACATGGCCACGGGCGCGGGCGACACGTACACGGCCGCGTTCGCGCTCTGGCTGGCGAGCGGGGCCTCGCCGGAGGAGTCGTCGCAGGCGGGCCAGGCGGCGGCGGGCGTGGTCGTGCGCCGTCAGGGCACCGCCGTCTGCACGCGCTACGACCTGCTGCGGGCGCTGCGCCGCCAGGAAGGCTCGGTGCAGACCGCCGAGCGGCTGGCCCGGCTCCTGGACGAGCACCGGCGCAGGGGCGAGCGGGTGGTGTTCACCAACGGCTGCTTCGACGTGCTGCACCGGGGGCACGTGACGTACCTGGAGCAGGCGGGGCAGCTCGGCGACGTGCTGGTGGTGGCGGTCAACAGCGACGCCAGCGTGGCCCGGCTGAAGGGGCCGGGCCGGCCGGTCAACCCGTGCGAGGACAGGATGTCCGTGCTGGCCGCGCTCAACGACGTGGACTACGTGACCCCGTTCGAGGAGGACACGCCTGAGCGGCTCATCAGGATGATGCGGCCCGAGCTGTACGTGAAGGGCGGCGACTACACCGCCGAGATGCTGCCGGAAGCGCCGCTGGTGCGGGCGCTCGGCGGCGAGGTGCGGATGCTCGGCTACCTGCCCGACCGCTCGACGACCGCGATCATCGGCCGCATGCGGTCGCTGCCGTAGCGAGGTTTAGCGATCCCGCGCTTCGGTAGGCGGCATGCCATGACTCAGACCCTGCGGACCCCTCCCGGCCTGCGTGAAGGCGCGCCACCCGAGCGGGAGCGCAAGCCGATCGTACGCGCAGCCGCCAGGGGCGCGATCGCCTCCATGGCGATGTCGGGCCTGCGGCAGCTCACCACCGCGCTCGGCCTCGTGCCGTACACCCCGCCGGAATCCGTGCTGGAGAAGACCGCGCCGGCGGCCTTCCACGCCATCCCCGCCGAGCGGCGGCCCGCCGTCGTGGAGATCGTGCACTGGCTGTACGGGGCGGGCGGCGGCGCGGTCTTCGGCCTCCTGCCGGAGTCGCTGCGCCGGCGGCGGTGGGCGGGGCCGGTCTACGGCGTGCTGGCCTGGGCCGCGTTCGAGGTCGCCATCGCGCCCGCGCTGGGCCTGCCGCGCAAGCACAGCGCGGGCGAGCGGGTGGCGCTGCTGACCGACCACGTGCTGTACGGCGTCGTGGTGGCCGCCTCGCCCTGGCCGCACCAGGACCGGCCGGAGCACGACGGCGCTTCCCCGCCGTCGCCCTGGGCCGAGGAGCGCCCTTAGGCGGCTCAGGAGGCGAAGGGCAGCAGCGGGTTGGGGATCGGCACCCACCGCATGGCGGCGCCGTCCGCGTTCAGCCAGCGCAGCAGCAGGTTGGCCTTGGCCGGGATGTGCGTGGCGGCCAGCAGGTCGCGCAGCTCGGGCGGGTCCGCGTACTCCTTGGCCGCGTCGGCGAACACGGTCCTGGCCCGCGTCCACAGCTCGCCGTTCAGCCGGGCGTGCCGGGCCGCCAGCGCGCCGGCGATCTCGCACAGGTTGTTGGTGAGCAGGCAGTAGACGAGCCGCTCCCACGCGCGCACGCCGCCCAGCACGGGCGCGCCGGGGCCGGGATGGCGCTCGGCGACGAGCTTGACGCCCTCGTGGTCGCGGAACAGCGCCTGACCCGGCATGCCGTGCTCGTCCACCGCGACGAGCACGTTCTGCAGGTGGCATTCGAGCACGATCCCGTGCCGCAGGTACGCGTGCAGCACCGGCGGCACCACGTGCTCCAGGTAGCGCTGCCACCACAGCAGCGCCCCGTCCTCGTCCAGGGTGTCGAGCGGGTTGCCGGGGAAGCCCTCGCTGATCCCGGCCGCCAGCAGCGGTGTCAGGCCCGGCGGGACGTGCCGGCCCAGACCGTCGCGGACGATCACCGCCAGCGCCTCGCCGCCGTCCCCGCCCCGGCGGGCGCTTCGCCAGCCCCGGTCGCGCAGCACGGCGGGGCGGGGCAGGTGGGTGGGCAGGTCGTCGAACGCCACGTCCACCAAGGCCGCGACGAGGGAGAGGCGGCGCAGGTCGTGCAGCCACAGGCGGCGGACGTCGTTGGTGATCCGCACGTCCAGGCTGAACTTGCAGAACAGGTCGGGCTCAGGGAGGTACACCGTGCGGATGGAGGCGGTGGCCACGGCGGTGGCGGCCGTGACGCCCACCGGTCGCAGGCCGGTCTCGCCCAGCAGCTCCAGTTGCCAGGGATGGGCGGGCAACGTGACGAGCCCGCCGTCCAGCGGCGGCGACGTCAGCACCCCGTCCAGGAGGTCCAGTGCGCCCGGGTCACCGTCCTCCACCAGGTCCTCGGCGGGCACGGCGAGCAGCGGCAGGGCGAAGCTCGCCCGCGCCTCGGGCGAGTACCGCAGCCAGGCCCCGGGCCCGCCGCCGCCGCGCGCCTTGGGCGCGGGGTGGTAGCGGTGACCGGCCAGGAGGGCCTGCTCGGAGCGCAGGTACGCGTCGGCGGGCGGCACGGTGGCCCGCCTGGCGGCCAGCAGGGCGGCGGTGACGTCCCGGCTGTCGAGGATCTCGGCGGGCAGCGCGGCGTTGGCGACGCCGGTGGCGGCGCGCAGCTCGTCGGCCGTCAGCTCGGCCAGCTCCGTCAGCGTGAGCGGGCGCCAGCCGTCGGGGGTGCGCAGGGCCGGGGAGGTGGGATACCGGGTACCGCCGACACGCAGCAGGCGTCCGGTCTCGGGCAGCAGGAGGGCGCCGGGCTCGGCGGGCCGGGCCACCTCGCGGACGAGGCAGTTCAGCAGCGCCGTCACGGCGAGGGACTCGGCTTCGAGCCCCGGCCCTGTCGCGGGCAGGAGGCTGTCAGTAAATGCCATGGCGACCCTACTCCTACCCTTTGTCCCCATTGGTGCCCACAGAGTAGCTATCAGGATGGTTTCTGGGAAAGATGGGGGTTATGAGGCGTTTAGAGGGGGAGTTCGCCGCCGAACTGGCCCTCGTGCGGCCCGAGCTGTCCGCCCGCTACGCCGAGGCCCTTCCCGGCGCGCGGGCGGCCGTCATGGGGCGGTTGTGGCGCGGGCTGCTGTACGAACCGCTGCCCGGGCTGACGGTCACCGGGCCGTCCCGGGTGCGGCTGGCCGACGGGCGCGAGCTGACGGGGCGGGAGCGGCGGCCATACGACCTCGGGGACGAGCCCGCGCTCCGGCTGGACGGCCACGCCCACACCCATCCGGCCGAGCTGCTGGCCGCCCTCGGCCTGCCCGGCGCGGACCGGCTGATCGAGGACCTCGACAACAGCGTGGCCTCCATGGCGCTGTCCCGCGCCGGCGCCTCGCCGCGGACCGGCGCCACCCTGGAGGATCACGAGCAGAGCGTGATCGACGGCCACCCCTACCATCCCGGGTGCCGCAACCGGCCGGGCGTGTCCGTGGCGGAGCAGGTCGCATACATGCCCGAGCACCGCCCTGTCGTCGCCCTCGACCTGCTGGCCCTGCCGCTGCGCGACTGCCTCGTCACGGGGCCGTGGCCGGCCTCGCTGGTGGACGGCGACCGGCTGCTGCTGCCCGTGCACCCGTGGCAGACCAGGCACGTCCTGCCCGCCCTCGGCCTGCGCCCGCACGCCACCGGGGCCGTCCCGGCACGACCGCTGATGTCGGTGCGCACGCTCGCCCCGCTCGACGGCGGCCCGCACCTGAAGACGGCGTTCACCACCAGGATGACCTCCGGCGTCAGGGACATCTCGCCCGGCTCGGTACGCGACTGCGTCCCCCTGTCGAGCCTGCTCACCACGCTGGCCGCCCGGTGCGGCGGCGGCCTGCGCATCGCCCGCTACCTGGCGGGCGCGGCCGGCCCGGTGGACGGCGAGCACAGCGCCGACCTGTCCTGCATGCTCCGCGAGCCCACCCCCGAGCGGGGCCCTGTGCTGCCCGTCGCCGCCGTCACCGCCGCGATGGCGCCCGACCCGGCCGCCTGGCTGGCCGCGTTCGCCCGGCTGGTCCTGCGGGACGCGCTGGGGCTGCTGTCACTCGGCGTGGCCCTGGAGGCGCACGGGCAGAACCTGCTGGTCGCGCTGGGCCCGGACGGCCTGCCGTACCGGCTGGTCTACCGCGACCTGGCCGACGTGCGGATCAGCCCCGCCCGGCTGGCGCGCAACGGGATCGAGCCGCCGCCGGTCAGCGCCAGGCTGCTCAGCGACGACCCGGCGGTCCTGCACGCCAAGCTGTTCGGCTCGCTGGCCGGAACCACGTTCGGCAGCCTGATCGCGCTTTTCGGGCGGGGTGACAGAACGGTGGAGGGGCGGCTGTGGGCGATCGTGGCCGCCACCGCCCGCGAGGCGTTCCGCGCGCTGCCGGACACACGGGACGTACGCGCCGATCGGCACGCCCTCTTCGGCGAGCGCATCGCGGTCAAGGCGCACCTGGTGGCGCGACTGGACGGCGCCCCGGCCGGTGACAGCTGGACCTCTCTGCCGAACTACCTCAATGATCGGGAGCACACTTGATGGCAAATCGCCTGGCCCTTTGTGCGACGGGGCGAGATTATGGGTTCGAGCCGGAATCTGTCGTGCGCGACCATCCCCGAAGGCGCGCCGATCCAGAGAGAGGGGGCTCGCCATGATGCAACTGTCAGTACGTCTCGTGCCCGTCGATGACACCACCCTGGTGATCGCGTTGACCGGAGAGCTCGACTCCACGACGAAACCCGTGCTGGCCGCGTTCCTCGACCCTCTGCCGCAGACCCCGGTGAAGCACGTGCTCGTGGCGGCGGGCGACCTCTGGTTCTGCGACCTCAACGGGCTCGACCTGCTCGCCACCACGCACCGCGCGTTGCAGGACAAGAACGGCTATCTCGCCCTGGCCGAGGTGCAGCCGTCGCTGCGCCGCCTGATCGCGCTGATGACCGAGCAGTCGCTGACGGCCATCCCGGTGTTCGCCAGCATGCCCGAGGCTCTCGCGGCGGCCGGCGTGGAGGCGTACCAGGTGCCCACCCCGCCCACGGGGCGCCGTCACCTGCCGCGGCTGCGTTCCGTTCCGCGCGCCAAGGCCGCCACGCGCGCCCAGTCCGCCGAGCGAAACCAGTCCGCCGAGCGAAACCAGTCCGCCGAGCGAAACCAGTCCGGCGAGCGAGGCCAGTCCGGCGAGCGGGCCCAGTCCCTCTGGCGCGACCAGCCCGCGAAGCGCGACCAGCCCTCCGGGCAGGGCCAGGCCCGGCCACGGGTCGATCCGGCGCCCGAGCCGCCGGCCCGCCCGCCCAAGTCGCCCATCACGCTCGACGCGAGCCGGCTGCCGACGGTCATCTTCGAGTCGCGCTCGCTCCGCGACCAGGCCCTCCACCAGCAGGAGGCCCTCCACAGCAGGCTCACCGCGACAGCCCATGCCCGCGATCGGCTCCTCCTGATCCGCCAGCGCTGCGACGACAGCCTGGTGGCCATGCGCAGCAGCCTCTCCGAGGCACGCTCCATCCTGACGCTGGCCGAGACAGGCCCGGTGCCTCCCCACTTCTCATAGATCGCGCCCTCCAGCGGGCGCGAATCCGGGTGCGGCAGGCATGAGGTCCCTCTCCCCGGATAGGGGGGAGGGCATGGACGCTGCAGGGCGAGACGTGGTCGTGGTCGCCGCATCCGCGGGCGGTGTCGAGCCACTGCGGGCCCTGTTGAGCGAGCTGCCGCCGGACCTGCCGGCGGCGGTGCTGGTCGTGTTGCACGTGCCGCCGCAGGGCAGCAGCGTGCTGGCCAGCATCCTCGACAGGGCGGGCCCGCTCAAGGCGGCCCCCGCCGAGGACCTGGAGGCCATGCGGCCAGGCCGCGTGTACGTCGCCCGCCCCGACTACCACCTGCTCCTGAACGAAGGACAGATCCGCCTGTCGCGAGGGCCGCGGCACAACGGGCACCGCCCGGCGGCCGATCCGCTGTTCATGAGCGCGGCACTGGATGCGGGAGCGCGGACGGCGGCCGTGGTGCTGAGCGGCACGCTGGACGACGGGGCGAAGGGATGCGAGGCGATCGACAGGCACGGGGGCGCGGTCGCCGTACAGGATCTGTCGGAGTGTGCCTTTCCCGGCATGCCGGGGGCCGCCATGACGGCGGTGCCGACCGCGCGGGCGCTGCCCGTGCGCGAGCTCGCGGGCTGGATCCTGAAGCAGAGCCGTACCCCTGTGAGTACGGAGGATCAAGTGCGCGACAACGAGATGGAGCGGGAGATCGAGCAGTTCCTGCGGGAAGCGCCTGCGCTGGGAGATCCCGAAGGGGAGCTGATCGCCTTCAGTTGCCCGGAGTGCAACGGGCCCATCTACGAGCAGAGGAGCACCACGACCTCCCGGTACGTGTGCAGGGTGGGTCACGCCTGGTCGCGGGACAGCATGATGAGCGCGCAGTCGGACGCCGTCGAGCGGGCCCTCTGGGTGGCCATCCAGCGGCTGGAGGAGCGGCTGCGGGTGCTGGAGCGGATGCGCCGCTCCGCCGAGGAGCGGGGCCAGCACCTCTCGATGCGGTACTTCGTCGAGGAGGAGGAACGCACGAGCGAGGCCTTGAACACCATTCGCATGCTGCAATCCCGCATCGGTGGCAACGGTGACGCGCTGCTGGCGGATTGAGCAGCCCGAATCGGCGTAGGCTGCCATGGTGACCACTGAGGAAGAGCGTGAGTTCGACGACCTCCTCCTTCTCCTCAAGGAGACGCGCGGTTTCGACTTCACGGGCTACAAACGCAACACCCTGATCCGGCGGATCGCCCGCCGGCTCGAGGCGTTGAAGCTGCATGACTACGGGGAGTACCGCGATCTGCTGGAGTTGGAGCCCGAAGAGTTCACCCGACTCTTCGACAGCCTGTTGATCAACGTCACGAGCTTCTTCAGGGATGCCGCCGCCTGGCAGCGGATGCGTGAGCTGGTCATCCCCGCGCTGCTCGACCAGAAGTCGGCCGGCCAGCCCATCAGGATCTGGAGCGCCGGCTGCGCCACCGGTGAGGAGGCCTACACCATCGCCATGGTGCTGGCCGAGGAGCTCGGCATGGACGCGTTCCGCGACCGGGTCAAGATCTACGGCACCGACCTCGACGAGAAGGCGCTGCACCTGGCCCGCACGGGCGTCTACAACGACCGCTCGCTCGCCGACGTGCCGATCGACCTGCGCGAGAGCTACTTCGAGCGGGTCGACAACGGCTACACCTTCCGCCGCGACCTGCGCCGTCAGCTCATCTTCGGGCGCAACGACCTCACGCACGACGCGCCGATCTCCCGCGTCGACCTGCTGCTGGCCCGCAACACGCTGATGTACTTCAACACGGAGATGCAGCTCAACATCATCCGGCGCTTCCACTTCGCGCTGGCCGACCCCGGCTTCCTGTTCCTGGGCAAGGCGGAGATGCTGCTCAACCACAGCGACAAGTTCGAGCCGGTCGATCTGCGCATGCGCCTGTTCAGGAAGATCAGGCCCGCCAACCACGGCAACCGGGCGCCGTGGTCGGTCACCGGCGCCGCCGCCGACCTGGCCTCGCGCCTGCCGACGCTGGCGTCCGTGGCGCTGGCCTCCGGCCCGGTGGCCCAGCTCGTCGTGGACGTCTCGGGCAACCTGGCGCTGGCCAACTCCAAGGCGGAGGCTTTGTTCAACCTCAACCCGCGCGACGTCGGCCGTCCCTTCCAGGATCTGGAGGTCTCCTACCGCCCCGTGGAGCTGCGTTCCGTCATCGAGCAGGCCCGCCACGACCTGCGCCCGGTGGAGTTGCAGGAGGTCGTCTGGCATCGCGTCGGGTCGCCTGAGGCCAGCGTCTTCGATGTTTCCGTCGTTCCCCTGCTCGCCTCGGGCAATCTGGTCGGTATGGGCATCCATTTCTACGATGTCACCCGCTACCGCAAGCTCAGGGACGAGCTCGAACAGGCCAACAGGCAGCTCGAACAGGCCTACGAGGAGCTGCAGTCCCTCAACGAGGAGCTGGAGACGACCAACGAGGAGCTCCAGTCGACCAACGAGGAGCTGGAGACCACCAACGAGGAGCTCCAGTCCACCAACGAGGAGCTGGAGACGATGAACGAGGAGCTCCAGTCCACCAACGACGAGCTCCAGCACATCAACGACGCCCTCACGGCCCGCACGATCGAGCTCGACGAGGTCAACCGGTTCGTCTCCTCGGTGGTGCGCAGCCTCGGCGACGCCGTCGTGGTGCTCGACGACGACCTGCGGGTCGTGGTCTGGAGCCCCGGCGCCGAGGAGCTGTGGGGGGTGCGCGCCGACGAGGCCGTGGGCGAGACGCTCGCCGGGCTCGACATCGGCCTGCCGCTCGAACTGCTCCTGCCACGCCTGCGCAGCGCGCTCTCCGACGGCTCCAACCCGCTGGAAGAGGTGGAGGGGCTGGTGCTCGACGCGGTGAACCGCCGCGGCAGGCCGGCGCCGCTGACCGTGCAGCTCTCACACCTGCGTTCCGAGGACGACACCGTGCACGGCCTGATCATGGTGATGAACGTCGTCAACTCGGACGGCTAGGCGGCTACCTGCAAGGCTTGTACGGCTGGTCCTTCAGCGAGTAGTCGGCCGACTTCTTGATCGAGTTGAAGTTCAGCTTGTTCGCCTTCGCGCAGAAGGAGCCGGGGGCGGTCTCGTACTCGACCTGGAAGACCGGCTTGCCGGCCTTGACGAAGACGCTCAGCTCCGAGCACTCGTCGTACTGGAAGCACTCCTCGTTGACCGCGAAGTCGAAGCTGGAGACCAGCTCGGCGGCCTGGCTCAGGTCGTTCTTGAGCGCCACGGACAGGCCCTTGGCGTGCGCCAGGGCGGCCAGGGCCTTGTTGTAGGTGAGCTGGGTGGCGGCGCTGACGGTCCAGCCGGTGACCGACTTGCCCTCCTCGTGGGCGTTGACGACGTCGAACTCGACCCCGTCGAACCCGGCCTGCGCGCACTTGTCGACGCGGGCCGCCATCATCTTCAGCAGGAAGTCCCGCTGGCCCTTGTCGTTGTTGATGTTGGCCCAGCGCTCGTTCGGGAAGTCCTCGCTGAACGGCTTGCCGAGCAGGCTGTTGCCGTTCGCCTTGTGCCAGTCGGCGAACTGCTTGTAGTCGGGCCGGTAGTCCTCGATCGAGCCCGCGTCGATGTAACAGATCGCCTTGGCGCCGCGGGCGTGGATGGCCTTGACGGCGGCCGTGTTGATCGTGGTGTTGTCGCCCGCGACGTCGCCGTCCACGTAGAGGTCGATGTCGAAGACCGTGGGCTTGACGCAGGCGCCGCCGGTCTGCGGGACCGTGCAGATGTCGACGTTGATGCCGCCGGTGGAGGCGTACTTGGGGTTGCCTTCGAGCTGGTACTGCCAGCGGCTCTGGAGCGGCGGACGCCACAGCGCGGCACTGGCCGCGCCGCTCGTGCTCGCCGTCGCAGCCGTTCCCGCCGTCGTGGCCGCGTTGGCTTGGTACGGCCCGGCCACCAGCGCCGTCATGGCCAGCGCCGTCGCTCCGGCCGCCGCCACGAAAGAAGGCATACGGGTATTACCCACACCATCCCCTTATTTCCGCAAATTTCGTGCGATCGGGTGATCGTCGGAAAGGATCTTGTCAGCCCCGCCACGCCCCTGTCCGCCACTTGTGCCGATCTCCGCCAAGTGAGATAAGGGATGGGCGTCTGAGCCTGAGCGCAACTCCCCACACAGGAGATGCCGATGCATCGCAAACCCCAACGCTTCTTCCTGGCGACACTCCTGGCGCTGTCACTCCTGCCGCTGTCACTGCCGGCCTGGGCCCACCCGGCCCACGCCGCCGGCACCGCGGACCAGGTCATCGTCCTGCCAGGCGCCACCTCCGCAGAAGGCATCGCCGCCGGATCCGGCGGCACCTTCTACGCGGGCGACCTGTTCAACGGCGACATCTTCCGCGGCGACGCCAGGCGCGGCACCGCCGAGCGCTTCATCGACGTGCCGGACGGCCGCATGGCGGCGGGCATGGTCGCCGACCTCCGGCACGGCCTGCTGTTCGTCGCGGGCGGCTTCACCGGCCAGGCCTACGTCTACGACCTGAAGTCCGGGGCGGAGGTGGCCACGTACCAGCTCACCGACCCGCAGAACGGGCTCGTCAACGACACGGCCCTGACCCGCGACGGCGCCTGGTTCACCGACTCGCTGCAGGCCAAGCTGTACTTCGTGCCGATCGGCCGCAAGGGCGCGCCCGGCCCCGCCCGCACCCTGAACCTCACCGGGCCGGCCGCCGACACCAGCGGCGAGTTCAACCTCAACGGCATCCAGGCCGCCGGCCGCACCCTCATCGTCGCCCACACGACCCACGGCAAGGTCTACACCGTCGATCCCGTCACGGGCGCCAGCAAGGTCATCGAGGGCGTGGACGTGCCCAACGCCGACGGCCTCGTGCTGTCCGGCAACCGCCTGTGGGCCGTCAACTCGACCAGCCAGGTCTCCCGCTTCCGGCTCGACCCCCGCCTGACCAGCGGCGTCCTGGAGAAGACGATCACCAGCCCGCTGTTCGACTTCCCCACCACAGCCGCGCTCATCGACCGCCACCGGCTGGCCGTGGTCAACGCCCACCTCACCACGATCCCGCCGACCTCCCCGACGTACGAGGTGATCGTCGTCGAACCCTAGGAGGCGGCCAGTCCGGAGACGGGGACGCGGCGGAAGGCGATGCTCTCGTACGGGCCGAAGTTCCCCGTCTCGAACAGCAGGCCCACCGTCTCCTCATCCAGCCGCACCAGATCGGAGTACGCGGCGGGCAGCCCCGACACCGTGTGCGCCGGCCGCCACGTGACGCCCTGGTCGTGGCTGGCCCGCACCGTCATCAGCGCCCGCGCGTCCGGCGCCGCAGGACCCGAGAACAGCAGCACCTCCGGCGACTCCGACCACAACACGCTGCCCTCCACCACCGGCCCCACCAGCCCGGCCTGGGGCCGGAAGGGCAGCTCCAGCGTCTGGCCGCCGTCCGCCGAGTAGGCGTCCGCCCTGGTGCCCGGCGCGGTGGACTCCGTGCGGGTGTTGAAGTAGATCCGCCCGCCGGGCAGCTCCGCCGCCGTGGTCTCGTTCACGTTGACGTACCCGTCGGGGTTGTCGTCCACGTACCCGATCCGCCAGGTCTGCCCGCCGTCGTCGCTCAGCAGCGAGTGGCCGCCGTTGTACTTGCCCTCGGTGCCGTTGTCCTGGCCTGCGGGCGGCAGCGAATGGTTGGCGGGCACCACGATGCGGCCCGCGTGCTCGCCCTGGCGCAACACGATCGCGTGGCCGGGGGTGGTCGCGTACCAGCGCCACTCCGGCTTCTTCACGCTCTGGGTGATCTCGCGGGCCGCCTGCCAGGTGACGCCGTCGTCCTCACTGACCTGCACGAACACTCGCCTGCCGTCCGCCGCCGCCACCTGGCCGCGCCTGATCTTGTCCTCGGTGGCGGACGGGCCCTGGCGGACGAACACCAGCACGATCCGGCCGTCGTCCAGCACCACCGGCGCCGGGTTCCCCGCCGTCCCCCTGCGCGGCTCCGTCGCCACCACCTGCAGCGCGCCCCACGTCCTGCCGCCGTCCGTCGAGCGCTTGAGCACCAGGTCGATGTGCCCCGAGTCGGCCACCGAGCCCCGCCTGCCCTCGGCGAACGCCAGCACCGTGCCCGCCCGCGTCACCACCGCCGCCGGGATCCGGTAGGTGTGGTAGCCGTCGGTGGACTGCCTGAAGGGGAACGAGGTGGGGTGGTCATCCGCCATGCGGGCACGCTACGGCGCGCGGGTTAACGGACTCCTACGCGCGCCGTACGCGAGGGCAAAGACCCAGGCGACCCCGACGCGCCCGCCCGCACGCCTTGGACGCGCACCGGCCCTCACACGCCCGCGCTTGGGCCGCACACCGGCCGCCGCACCGCCAGCACGCCCGCGCTGCACCTGCACGCCTGCGCTGGACCTGCACGCCTGCGCTGGGCGCGCCGCAGAACACGCCGCCTGCACGCCGGGCTGGGCAGCACGGCGCGCACTCTGGGCGCCGCGCCTGGGCGCACGCTGGGCGCGCCGCAGGACGCGCACCGGCCGTCGCACCGCCTGCGCGCCTGCGTTGGGCGCGCCACAGGACGCGCTGCCTGCGCGCCTTCGCTGGGCAGCCGTACGGCGCGCGCTCTGGACGCCTCGCCTGGGCGCTCGCATGGCACGCCGCCTGGACGCAGTCGCCCGCAGGGACGGACTGCCTGGGAAGCGTCGGCTGAGCGGCCCGGGTGGGAGGGGTGGCTGGGCGGTGGACGGGTGGGGTCGTGTTCGCGTACCGCCGACCGCGCGTGAAAGCATTTCCCTGATAGCCGAACGAGTCTTGTGGAGGCAGGGGTGGCTGACGAGTTCGATGTCATCGTGATCGGGGCGGGGCCCGCCGGTGAGAACGTCGTGGACCGGGCCGTGCGGGGCGGCCTGACGGCGGCGATCGTGGAGGAGCGGCTGGCCGGCGGCGAGTGCTCCTACTGGGCGTGCGTGCCCAGCAAGGCGCTGCTGCGGCCGATCGACCTGGCGGCCGAGGTGGCGCGGGTGCCCGGCCTGTCGCTGGGCCCGATCGACGTGGCGAAGGTGCTGGCCAGACGGGACGAGGCGGTGTCGGGTTACGACGACGCCGGCCAGGTGCGCTGGATCGAGAGCGTGCCCGCCGAGCTGGTACGCGGCCGGGGCCGTCTCGACGGCCCCAGGCGGGTGCGCGTCACGACGGACACCGGTGAGGAGCGCGTCCTGACCGCCCGCCAGGCGGTCGTGCTGGCGACGGGCAGCACCGCCGCGATCCCGCGCACGCCGGGCCTGGCCGAGGCGTCGCCCTGGACGAGTCACGAGGTGACGGCGGCGACCGCGATCCCCGAGCGGCTGGTGGTGATCGGCGGCGGGGTGGTGGCCTGTGAGATGGCGCAGGCCATGCACGGGCTGGGCGCCCGGCAGACCACGGTGCTGGTGCGCGGCGGCGGGCTGCTGAACCGCATGGAGCCGTTCGCGGGCGAGCTGCTCGCCGAGTCGTTCGCCGAGGCGGGCATCGACGTGCGCACCCGGACCGAGGTGGCCAGGGTGGAGCGTCCAGAGCCCGGCGGGAAGGTCACCGTGCACCTGTCGGAGGGGCCGCCGCTGGAGGCCGACGAGCTGCTGGTGGCGACCGGCCGTCACCCGGCGACCCGTAACCTGGGCCTCGCCTCGGTGGGCCTGCCCGACGACAAGCCGGTCGAGGTGGACGACAGTCTGCGGGCCACCGGCGTCGAGGGCGGCTGGCTGTACGCGGTGGGCGACGTGAACGGCCGGGTGCTGCTGACGCACATGGGCAAGTACCAGGCGAGGATCTGCGGCGACGTGATCGCGGCGCGGGCGCGGGGCGACGAGCTGCCCGCGATGCGGGATGTGGCCGGCGGCTACGGCGCGCCTCAGGTGGTCTTCACCGATCCGCAGATCTGCGCGGTCGGCCGGACCGAGGAGGCGGCCCGCGCGGACGGGTTCCGGGTGCGGGTCGTCGACTACGACCTGGGGTCGGTCACGGGGGCGTACCTGCTGGGTGACGGCTACCGGGGCAAGGCCAGGGCCGTCGTGGACGAGGACAGGAAGGTGCTGCTCGGCGTCACGTTCGCGGGGCCGGGGGCGGCGGAGCTGCTGCAGGCGGCCACGATCGCGGTGACCGCCGAGGTGCCGCTCGACCGGCTCTGGCACGCGGTGCCGTCGTTCCCGACGGTGAGCGAGGTGTGGCTGCGGCTGCTGGAGGCGTACGGGCTGTAACTGGGGCTAGGACCGGTAGCGAGGCGGGGAGATCATCGACGACGGCGGGATCGCGGCGTGCCCGGACACGCCGGGATCTCCCGATCGCAGCATCAGCTCCGCCACCGTCTCCTCCACGCTCTCGCGCAGCTCGACGTGCGACAGCAGGTCCGTCAGCCGCAGCACCGACAGCAGGTGGTCGGACGGACGGACCACGTAGATCTGCCCGCTGCCCTCCTCGGCCATCCGCTGCATGGCCATCGCCAGCACCCCGATGACCGACGAGTCGTAGAAGTCGAGGTCGGCCAGGTCGAACACGAGGGTGGGGCCGGGCGACCAGTCCCAGACGGCGTTGATGCGGGCGCTGAACCTGGCCCGTCCCGCGTGGTCGAGCACGCCGCTGGCGCGCATGACCGTGCAATGGAGATGCCGGGTCGTCTCAATTCGCAAACCGCTCATGCCCACACGAATCAACTGCCCGCTCAGCGGCGTAATCACAGGTGATCGCTATTTTTCCGGGTTCCATCGGGCACCGTCGTCCCCGCGGCCACCAAGAGGACCGTTGACCAGCTTGCGCATGAGCTCGCTCAGCGTCTCGACGTCCTCGGGCGTGCGCGGGGAGGCCAGGCAGGCCAGGTTGGCGGCGTGCTCGGTGAGGGCGTCGTCGATCACGCGCAGGCCCTCAGGGGGCTGTCAGTGGGCGGTGCCCGACTCCAGGGTGACGAGCGCGTCCGGGCAGGGGCCGAGGATCACCAGCAGCGGCGAGCCGGTCGGGCTGTCCAGCTCCAGCTCGGTGACGTTCCCGTGCACGGTCTGCGCGGGCGCCCCCAGGTCACCGTCCCTGAAGCTGATGATCCGCTCCACGGACGGCGCCGCCGCGTGCAGCAGCTTCCTGGTGGCGTGCCGCAGCCATCGCAGCTCGCTGTTGACCCGCCGCCAGGTGGCCGGGATCATGCTGACCGCCTCGGCCCGCGTCCCCAGCCGGAGCGTGACGCGCCCGCTCGACCCGAACCGGTCCTTCAGCACCGGGTTGACCACGAACATCCCGGACCGCAGCACCCGTACGCCCTGCCGGTTGACGTTGGCCAGCCCGCCCGCGCTGATCAGCGAGTACAGCTCGCAGCGCGACCCGTCGAGCGTGTCGGGGTCGTAGTCGGTCGGCGGCGGCTCCTCGAACACGACCCTGTCCAGCCGCACCCCGGCCACCCCGTCGGCGGCGACGCGCCCGGACACGGCCTCGCGCACCTCGTCGCAGACGCCGTCGCCCTCGGTGACGTCCAGCGCCTCGACGCAGACCAGGCCGTCGTCGGGGATCTCCTCAGGGGTGAGGTCGAACGCCACCTGGGCGTGCGCCTTCTTGCCGCGCAGCAGCACGCACTGGCGCAGCCGTCCCTGGGAGCGGACCTGCACGAGCCGCGGCAGCGTGGCGGCCTCGGTGCGGCCGGTGTGCCAGCCGCTCACGGACCGCTCGTCCGCCGACAGCGACACCAGCACCCGCAGCGGCCGTCCCTGCGCCGACACCTTGAACCCGGCCAGC
This sequence comes from Nonomuraea monospora, assembly GCF_039531895.1. Taxonomy (NCBI): domain Bacteria; kingdom Bacillati; phylum Actinomycetota; class Actinomycetes; order Streptosporangiales; family Streptosporangiaceae; genus Nonomuraea; species Nonomuraea monospora. The sequence goes on along the minus strand of NZ_BAAAQX010000016.1, from coordinate 141,523 downwards.
CCCGACGTCTCGAACCTGCCGACGATCTGGCTGCCGCGCTGCAGCCGGTCGGTGACCTGGAGGGGGGCGAGCCGCCCGTTGGTCAGGTGGACGGGCGGGATGGCGGGAAGGATCACCTGGTCCAGGTCGGTGGCGGATCCTGCGCTGGTCATCGGATGCTCCTGGAGGGAATGGTCGGAATGCTGTGAAAGGTGCTCACCGGGCGTTCCCCAGGGGGATCAGCGCGGCGGGGTCGTGGAAGTCGAAGCGGGTGAGCATCGGCTCGCGCCGCTCCCACATCCGCCGCACCGCCGCGTACAGCGGATCCCCGCCCGGGTCCACGTGCCGCAGGTTGACGGCCAGCGCCCGCGCGTAGTCGTCCCCCTGCTCCCAGTGCGGCAGGAGCTGGCTGGGCACGTCGGACCCGCAGCGGCGCAGCCACGCCCACAGGCGGGCGCGCTCGCGCTGCTCGGGCCCGAGCACGGGCTCCCCCTTGACCTGCTTGGCGATGGCGTCGGCGAGCAGCCGGCGATGCTCGTACGGCGTGCCGGGCACGTGCGCGGCCCCGCAGGCGCCGCCCTCCGACCAGCCGGCCTGGATGACGGGGATGCCGAAGCCGGGCAGGTCGCTGTCGCCGAACGCGACGGCCACGTCCGTCATGCTCCACGACATGGTGGTGGACAGGGTTCCGTTGACGCACCGGATGCGGGGGTGGCCGGGCACGGGGTCGTGGAAGAGCCAGTTGGCCGACTCGTCGGCGGCGGCGTAGCCGACGGTGGCGTCGAACAGCTCCGCGTCCCGCTCGGGCGTGTGGCGGAGCACCGCGATGGTGGGCCGGTCGGCGTCGATGCCGAGGCGGGCGCAGCCGTGGTGGCGCAACTGCCGGCGCTCGGTGTCCGTACGGACCTGGTAGCCGCTCTTGTTCCGCCAGGCGACCCGCTCGGCGCCGGGCCTGATGAGGTCCCTGTGCGGCCAGACGTGCCGTTCGAAGAAGGCGCCGATCCTGGCGGGCAGCTCGTCGCGCATGGAGCACGGGCCCTGGTCGGGGAAGAGCGCGTAGGCCTGCAGCGTCCCGGATCCGTGCACGTGCACGACAGGCAGGTCGCGCGGCACGGCGCGGTCGGCCCGGCTGGTGACCAGCGCGAGGGGCGGCGCTTCCGGCCGCGGCTCCTGGACGGCGCCGTACGCGCGCGCCAGCGGCATCCACTCCGGCCGGGTCAGCACGGCCAGCCGCGCGGAGAGCAGCCCGCAGACGGCCCTGGCGACCGTGAGCGTGCGCGCCACGACCCGCAGGTCCTCGTCGTACGCCTCCGCCACGACGCACCCGTCACCGCCGGGGCCGTTCCCCCAGCAGGCCCTGGCGGCGGCGAGCAGCCGATCGACGTGCCCGCCGTCACCGCCGACGCGACGACGCATAGCCCCTCCACCAAGAAATGCCTCGGTGGAACGTTGCCAGACGGGCCCGCGAAGGCCGCGCGGGCGACACGGTTCTTTGCCTCAGCCTGGGGGAACCTCGAACAACCTCAGAGATCTCAGGAGCCCCACGGTGCACGAAACCGCCGATGACCCCGATTCCGGCGAAAAACCCCGAACAATCCGGCCTTGCCGAACGTCCAAGTTTTTACCTGGAGCATGTCATGCCCGGGTTTAGGATGCACCGTATTGCCAGGATGGGGAGGTTTTACCAGCATGGGTTCCCGTTTGTCGAGTGTCGCACGCCTGACGGCGGCGGCTGCCGCGGCCGGTGTGGTCGCCGCGGCGATCGCCCTGCCCGCGGTCGGGGGTACAGGAGCGATGTTCGTCTCGGCATCCGAGGACCTGGGCATCAAACCCGAGGACCTCACGGAGCCGCCCCTGGCGGAGAAGACCACGGTCCTGGACGCCGAGGGCAATCCGATCGCCCAGTTCTACGAGGAGTACCGCGAGACGATCTCGCTCGACCAGGTCGCCCCGATCATGAAGACGGCGATCATCTCGATCGAGGACTTCCGCTTCTACGAGCACGGCGCCATCGACATCGAGGGCACCATCCGGGCCCTGGCCAAGAACTTCACCTCGGGCGGCATCGCCCAGGGCGGCTCGTCGATCACCCAGCAGTACGTCAAGCAGGTGCTGCTCAACTCGGCGACCACCAAGGAGGAGCAGGAGGCGGCGCTGGAGGCCAGCTACGGCCGCAAGCTCCGTGAGCTGCGCTACGCGATGGCGGTCGAGGAGAAGTACACCAAGGACCAGATCCTGGAGAAGTACCTCAACATCGCCTACTTCGGCGCGCACGCCAACGGCATCGAGGCGGCGGCCAAGCGCTTCTTCGGTGTGAAGGCCTCCGAGCTGAGCCTGGTGCAGGCCGCCACCCTGGCCGGCGCCGTGCAGGACCCCAACGCGACGGACCCCAACCTGGGCAAGAAGCAGCGGGCGAAGCTGCTGTCGCGGCGCAACGTGGTGCTCGACCGGATGGCCGAGCTGAAGAAGATCACTCCTGAGGAGGCGGCCGCGGCCAAGAAGAAGCCGCTGGGCTACAAGGGCACTCCCCTGCCCGGCGGCTGCGAGGCCAGCCCCTATCCGTACTTCTGCATGTACGTGCGCAACGAGATCCTCAGCAACTCGGACTTCGGCAAGACGGCCAAGGCCAGGAGCCAGTACCTCAACCGGGGCGGCCTGACGATCCAGACCACGCTGAACCCGAAGATGCAGAAGGCCGCCGAGAACGCGATCAAGAAGCACGTGTTCGCCTCCGACAACCCGGTCGCCTCCGAGGCGCTGGTGCAGCCGGGCACGGGGCAGATCAAGGCGATGGCCGCCAGCCGCAAGTACGGCAACAACAAGCGCAAGAAGGAGATGTCGTACAACGTCGTGGCGGACGCCCAGCACGGCGGCGGCGTCGGCTTCCAGGCGGGTTCGACGTTCAAGACGTTCACGCTGATCACCGCCCTCAAGGAGGGCATGAAGCTGAACGACGGGTTCTCGGTCGGCAGCGGCTACCGCGCGCCGTACTACTCCACGTTCAAGAACTGCAAGGGCGAGAACATCGGCGACCCCACCCACACCGTCACCAACGACGAGGGCGGCGGCGGCTTCAAGTCGTTGAAGACCGGCACCTGGGGGTCGGTGAACACCTTCTTCATGAAGCTGGAGGAGCACGTCGGCCTCTGTGACACGATCAAGACCGCCAAGTCGCTGGGCATCAAGCGCTCCGACGGCCTGAACCTGACCGAGTACGAGACGTTCACGCTGGGCACCAACGAGATGGACCCGGTGACGGTGGCCAACGCCTACGCGGCGATCGGCGCGCGCGGCAAGTACTGCGCCCCGATGGCGATCACCAAGATCACCGACCGCAACGGCAAGGTGACGAACTTCAAGCCGAAGTGCAAGCAGGCTCTGGACCCGGAGGTCGCGGACGCGGCGGCGGACATCCTGTCCGGCGTGTTCACCCAGGGCACGATGCGCAGCGTCGGAGGCATCGGGCGGCCCGCCGCGGGCAAGACCGGCACCACCGACGCGCAGGCCAGCGCCTGGTTCGCCGGGTTCACGCCGGACCTGGCCGGGGCGGTCAGCATCGGTGACTCGCGCGGCGCGCAGAAGTACAAGCTGAACGGCGTCACCATCGGCGGCCGGTACTACGCCTCGGTCTTCGGCGCCTCGATCCCCGGGCCGATCTGGAAGGACACCATGCTCGCCGCCCTGAAGGGCACGCCGGCGACGGACTTCACCCCGGTGAACAGCGCCCGCTTCGGCGGCTGCGGCTCCGGCTGCGCGCCGGTCGAGCGTACCGAGCCGGAGGGCGAAGAGGACGGGACGCTCGACGACGTGGACATCGCCGATTTCGGCTGATCTCAGGTAGGAAGGGTTTCCTGATCGCCGGATGTGACAAATCGGGCATGGACAATATGTCGTGATCCACATCCGGCACAGAAACCTCTGTCGGTTACCAGTGCCTCTAGCTGAGCAAATTCGGAGTGCGTCCGTACTGCGGGACGCACTCCTTGCAAAGGCCCTATTAACAGCGGCGAAACATTGGTAACGTGGGAGCGCTCCCAGGATCTTTCCGCGAGGTGCTCCATGACCGAGCAGCCCACACTGGCACAGGTGGCGGCCGCTGCAGGGGTTTCCCCCGCGACCGCATCTCGAGTCCTCACAGGCTCGGTGCGGGTCAGTACCTCGACCCGCCGCCAAGTCTACGACGCCGTGTCCCGAATGGGATACGTCCGACAACGCGCGCCCCGGGGAACGGCCGCCAAGACCATGGCCGACGGCGTCACAGCCGTCGTCTGCGACCACCTTCCCCGGCTCTTCTCCGAGCCCTACTACGCCAGGCTCCTGTCCGCAGCGGGCGCCGTGATAGCCGAGCACGGCACCCACCTCATGGTGACCACCGTCACCCCCACCTCCTCCACGCTGCCCGCCTTATCCGGCGCGGTGCTCATCGTGGGCGCGAGAGAGCGTCACCCCCTGGCGATCAAGTTATCCACCTCGGGCGTTCCCGTCCGCAACATCGGACGCCCGCCCCACGACCTCAAATTGCCGTACGCCGACGTCGACAACTTCGACGGCGGCAGGCAGGCGGCCGAGCACTTCCTGCTGACGGGCCGCCGAAATGTGGCGGCCATCGGCGGCCCGCCGTCCTTACCCGGCGCCCGGGACCGGCTGGAAGGTCTCGTACGGACCCTCCAGGCGGCGGGCGCACCCGACGTCCCCGTCGCCTACGGCGACTTCACCGCCGCCTCGGGCACCCACGCCATGCAATGGCTGTTACGCCACGCCCCCGGCCTCGACGCCGTCTTCGTCGCCTCCGACCTGATGGCGGCGGGCGCGATCCAGGCCCTGCGCAGAGCGGGGCGCAAGGTGCCGGCGGACGTGGCGGTGATCGGGTTCGACGACGCCCCGGTCGCCAGGCACACCGTCCCGGCCCTGACCACCATCCGCCAGCCTGTCGAGGAGCTAGCCACGGTCGCCACCCGGCTGCTTCTGACGGGGGCCGCGGGGATCGACCCCGTACTCCCCACGGAACTGGTCGTCCGTGAGTCGGCTTGAGCCCGGGGACGTACTGGCCCGCAGGTATCTGTTGCTGGACCCGCTGGCCCGCGGAGGCATGTCGGTCATCTGGCGTGCCTTCGACCAGTCCCTGCACCGGATGATCGCGGTCAAGGTGCTCACGGCCTCGCTGCACACCGACCCGGGAGAACGGGTCAGCGTGCGCAGCGAGGCCCGCGCCGCGGCCAGGTTCATCCACGCCGACTCCATCGAGATCTACGACTACGGGGAGACCGTCACCACGAGCGGCGGCGTCGCGGCGTACGTCGTGATGCCGCTGCTCGACGGCACCCCGCTGGCCGAACGCATCGAGAAGGGCCCGCTGCCGTGGCACGAGGCCGCGGCCATCGCGCTGCGGCTGGCCCGCGTGCTGATGGCCGGGCACGCCCGCGGCCTGGTACACAGGGACGTCACCGCCGAGAACGTGCTGCTCACCGCCGACGGGCCCAAGCTGCTCGACTTCGGCATCGCGGCGTGGGCCGGCGACCCCGACGACGACCGCGGCACCCCTCCCTACGTGGCCCCCGAGCGGCTGCTCGGCGCGCCGACCCATCCGGCCGTGGACGTCTACGCCCTCGGCGTGCTGCTGCACACCATGCTCACCGGGCGCACCCCGTACCCGGGGACGACGTGGGAGGAGATCGAGGCCGCGCACAGGACCGAGCCGCCGCCCCGCGTGCCGGGCGTGCCGTACGCGCTGGCCTCGCTCTGCCAGCGCTGCCTGGCGCACGAGCCGGAGGACCGGCCGACGGCGGCGCAGATCGTCTCGGGGCTGACCTCCACGCTCGGCACGGCGACGCTGGGCCGCCACGTGCGGCGCGGGCTCACGGTGGCCAGCTCGGCGGCTCTCGCGCTGTCGGCGCTGCTGTGGTTCCAGCAGACGCCGGCGCCCGAGCCGCTGCCGAAGCCCACCCCGCCGGCGCCGTCGCCCACGGCCAAGCTGATCGAGCGCACGCCCAGCTCGGTGATCACCGTGGAGCAGGCCGCGGCCGGCTTCAAGACCGTGCTCAGGGCGCGCACCCCGTGCGGCGCGACCGACGACGACGTGGTGCTCGACCTCACCCAGGTGCTCCAGGACGCGGTCACGCCGCGGCACGGCCCCTCCGCGCAGACGAGCGGCACCGGGAACCTGCGCCAGAAGCTGTCCGACCGCCTCAGGGAGGGCAGGCTCAGCCCCGCCTGCCTGAGCGAGCTGGAGGCCAGGCTGGACGACATCGACACCGCCCTGCGCCACGACTGACTCGGACTTTTGATGAGGGGTACGGCAGCACCAGCCGTACCCCTCCATCGCGCGGGCGAGGGCCCCTCGCAAAGCGTGCCCGCGCGAGCTTCTAGGCGCAGGTGTAGCCGCTGGGCACCTGCGTGTTCCCGTTCGGCCGCGTGGCCTGGTAGCCGAACGAGGTACTGGCGCCGGGCGCCAGGCTCCCGTTGTGGGCCAGGCTCCTGACCGTCACCGTGCCGCCGCTGACGGTGTAGGTCGCGTTCCAGATGCCGGTGATCGTGTGCCCGGACGGCAGCGGGAAGGTGACGGTCCAGCCGTTCATCGCCGAGGTGCCGCGGTTGGCGACGGTGACGGGCTGGATGACGTACCCGTTGTTCCAGGCGGTCTGGGTGGTGGGCGTGACGGCGCAGCTCCCGCCGCCCCCGCCGCCGGGCTGGGTGGTGAGCGTGACGATCGCCGAGTCGGGCGAGACGTTGCCCGCGGCGTCCCTGGCCCTGATCCGGTAGCGGTAGGTGGTGGACGGGCTCAGGCCGGTGTCGGTGAAGGAGGTGGCGCTGCCGCCGCCGACCCTGGTGAAGGTGTCGCCGGTGGCGCGCATGACGTCGTACCCGGTCACGCCCACGTTGTCGGTGGAGGCGGCCCAGGTGAGGGTGGCGCCGGAGGAGGTGACGTTGGCGGCCGACGGCGTGCCGGGGGTGCTCGGCGGGGTGGTGTCGGTGGTGCCGCCGCCCGAGCCGAACGAGAAGGAGTTGACCGCCAGGCCCGCGCCGCCGATCCAGGGCTCGAAGCCGGCCTGGACGCTGGTCATGTACCACGACCGCTGGGCGTAGCCGCGGCTGACCGCGTCGGCGTAGAAGGTGTCGATCGTGAAGTCGAGCGAGGAGGTGGCCGAGGTCCGCACGTACGAGATCACGTTCCAGCCGGAGTTGCCGAACCACACCTGCCAGGTGCCGCCGGCCAGGTTGACGGTGCCGACCGGGGAGCCGACCGGCTGGATCGAGCCCTGCCGGTTGAGCCAGATCATCAGCTCGGCCCCGGTGTTCTGGCCGTCGGTGCGCGGGGTGGGGTCGAACCAGATGTCGTAGGCCGCGTCCCAGGTGCCGCCGCCCGGGTAGGTCATGCTCACGCTGGAGCGCAGCGAGCCGAACCCCGAGGCGCTGGCCTGCATGGGCAGCCCGCTGCCCGTGCTGCAGTTGGCGTAGTGGCAGCCCGCGTAGATCGCCGGGTACGACGCGGGAGCGCCGTTGGTCGGCTTGTTGTGCGCCGCCTGGGTGACCGTGAAGCCACCGCTCTGGTTGACGTCGATGCACTGGGCCGTGTCGGCGCCCCAGACGTTGTTGATGACGACGTAGCGGCCGTTCTGGATGGTCGTGGAGCCGAACTTCTCGCAGATCACCGGCGCGGCCTGGGCCGGGACGGCGAACAGGCCCAGGGCGACCAGCGCCCCGACGATCAGGAAGATGTGCGCGTGCCTCATGGCGTGTTGCTCCCGCCTCTCTGACAGGGGAGTGTAGTGGGAGCGCTCCCACTCCTCACCCTCCTTTGGGGTCACGAACCGAGCAAGCCGCCCATGCCGCAAACGATCTGGAGCGGGCCAGGCCACCAGCGGAAACCGTGACCAAGATCGGTTGAAAGTTTCACTCGGCGTTGTCGGATCCGCGCCGCGCGTGATTCAATGCGCTGGCCGGGCGGGCAGGTCGTGGGCAGGTTTCCTCTGTCGTCAGCGCAAGGGAATCCCCATGAAGTTCTTCAAGTCGGCGGCGATCACCGCCGTCCTGGTCCTGATCAGCAGTCTCCTGATGGCCCCCACGCAGGCGCAGGCTCACGGCGTGTCGATGTTCCCCGGCAGCCGTACGTTCCTGTGCTGGCAGGACGGTCTGCGGGAGAACGGGCAGATCCTCCCCTACAACCCCGCGTGTGCCGCAGCGGTCAACCAGAGCGGCGCGACCCCCTTGTACAACTGGTTCGCGGTGCTGCGCTCCGACGGCGCGGGCCGGACCACCGGGTTCATCCCCGACGGGCAGATCTGCAGCGGCGGCACCGGCGGGCCCTATGACTTCTCGGCCTACAACGCGGTCCGCTCCGACTGGCCGCTGACCCACTTGACCTCCGGGGCGAGCATCCAGATGCGGCACAGCAACTGGGCCGAGCACCCCGGCTCGTTCAACTACTACGTCACCAAGAACGGCTGGAACCCCAACGGGCCGCTGAAGTGGTCCGACCTGGAGCCGTTCGGCAGCGTCACCAACCCGCCCAAGTCGGGCGGCGCGGGCGGCCTCAACTACTACTACTGGAACGCCCAGCTCCCGTCCGGCAAGAGCGGCCGGCACATCATCTTCACGCACTGGATCCGCTCGGACAGCAACGAGAACTTCTACAGCTGCTCCGACGTCACCTTCGACGGCGGCAACGGCCAGGTCACCGGTGTCGGCCCCGGCGGCAGCAGCCCCGGCCCGACCCCGACCGTGACGCCCACCGACCCGGCCCCCACCGGCGCCTGCACGGCCACGTGGAAGGCCACCAACACCGGCTGGGCCGGCCACTTCCAGGGCGAGGTGACCGTCAAGAACAGCAGCTCCAGCTCGATCAACGGCTGGACGGTCAAGTGGACCTACGCCAACGGTGAGGGCTTCGACGGCTCACCGTGGAACGGCGTGCTGACCACGCAGGCCCCCAACGTGACGGTCAAGAACGCCAGCTACAACGGGCAGCTCGCGCCGAACGCGACCACCGCGTTCGGGTTCAACGCGACAGGCTCGGTCCCGGCCACCGCCCCGACCTTGACCTGCACCAGCCCGTGATCAAAACCCGTCGCGGGCTCATCGCGGCGAGCGTCACCCTGGCCGGCGTCGTGCTGGCCGGGGTGACGTTCTTCGTTGCCAGGCAGCCGTCATCGACGCTCAACGACGAGCTCGCCGCCCAGGTGACCTTGATCCTGGAGCAGGCCTCGCCAGGCGAGCACCACGCCCACGGGCACAGCGGCTTCGACTCCCGCGTCGTGTGCGCCGTGGAGCCCTTCGGCACCGAGCCGCCGGACGCCACCTCGCTGGTCGAGGTGCGCTGGGTCTACGCCCGCCACCTGTGCGCGATCACCGGGGAGAGCCCTGACTGGGCGGCCTCCGTGCGCGCTTCCGGGCCGATCGCCGTCAAGATCGACATCCCGCCCGAGGTCAGGGTGCCCAAGGCCGGGGCCGGCTATCCGGACCGGGTCAGGCAGCTCATCCCCGAGCGCTACCACGTGCCGGCGTTCGAGGAGTTCTCGGACGACTCGGCGATCGAAGCCGCGCGCGAGCGGTTCGCGCTGGCCTCCTCGACAGCCAAATAGCAGCCACCAAGAAAAACGGACGCGGCCGAAGTGGAGGTTTTCGGCCGCGTCCGTCCCATCCGGGCGGGGATGGTTTTCGGGCAGGGATTCGATGGGTTAGTGCCTCACCTCCTCATACGCACCTGCTGATCGGGCGGTTCAGGTGGAACCGCCCCCGCCGCGGCTGCGGCGGGGGCGGGATCGTGGGTCAGGCCGGGGTGCAGGTGATCGGGTTCGGAGCGGTGGAAGTCCCGTTGGCGATGAAGCCGAACGTGGTCGTCGCGTTCCGCGCGAGCGAGCCGTTCCACGTCTCGTTCCTGACCGTCACCGTTCCGCCGGACACCGTGTGCCTGCCTCCCCAGAGCTGCGTGATCGTGTTCGAGGAGCTCCAGGCGACCGTCCAGGCGCTGGTCGCGGACGTGCCGGTGTTCTGCACCGTCACCTCCGCCTGGTACGCGCCGCCCCACGAGCCGATCACCTTGTAGGTGGCCGTGCACCCGCCGGCCGGCGTGCTGGTGGTGGTGAACACGGTGCCGTCGGAGGCGGCCGAGCTGTTGCCCGCCGCGTCCCTGGCCACCACGGTCACCGTGTACGCGGTGCCGGGCGTCAGCCCGCTCAGGTCGAACGACGTCGTCGTGGCCGTGCCTGCCTTGGCGGACCCCAGGTAGACGTCGTAGCCGGTCACGCCGACGTCGTCGGTGGACGCCGCCCAGCTCGCCCGCGCACCCGTCGCGGTGATCCCGGACACCGAGGGCTTGCCGGGCTTGCTGGGCGGCGTCCCGTCCACGGTGCCCGACGTGGTGAACGCCGTGCCGTCGGACTGCGCCGAGGTGTTGCCCGCCGCGTCCCTGGCCACCACGTGGGCGGTGTAGGCCGTGGCGGGGGTGAGACCGCTCAGGTCGAACGTCGTCGTGGTGGCCGTGCCTGCCTTGGCGGACCCCAGGTAGACGTCATAGCCGGTCACGCCGACGTTGTCGGTGGAGGCCGTCCAGCTCAGCCTGGCCGAGGAGCCCGTGATCGCCGAGACGGCGGGCTTGCCCGGCTTGCTGGGCGCGGTCGTGTCCTCCTCCACCGGACCTGGCGGCTCACCCCAGATCTTGGTGGCGCCGCTGTAGAGGGTGATGTGGTCGGTACGCGCCGGCGTCGTGCCGGGCGTGGTGGGGATGCCCGCGTAGGACCAGTCGTTGGCCGGGTCCCAGGTCCCCGAGCTGCTGATCCTGAACTGCACCTCCCTGCGGTGCTGCGACTGCCCGGCAGGCGCGATGACCTGGCCCGAGCAGTCGATCGCCACGTAGTACGTGCTGCCGCTCGCCTGGTGCAGCGTCGGCGCCTTGCACTGCGTGTAGGCCGACGACACGCTGATCTGCGAGGCGGTCGTCGAGCCGTCGAGGGTGAAGTAGTAGCGGAACGAGCCGTCGGACAGGACCCTGGCGGGCCACGCCGACTGGTTGCGGACCAGCGCCTTGATCTCGGTGAAGTTCGTGCCGGAGGCGTTCACCCCGGCCTCGACGAAGATCTCCGGCCCGTCCGGGGTCTCCTGCGCGGGGAAGTTCGCCGCCGGGGCCCCGCCGTACTCCTTGTAGAGCCTGGCCAGCGCGCTGGTGAAGCCGGCGTTGTAGTCGGTGGCGACCTCGTTCATGACGTAGTCGTCACGCTTGTCGGTGTAGGCGTCGTTCGGGTCGGGCGGGCCGCCGACGAGCGCCCCGTACAGGGTGTGGCGCGTCTGCTCGGGGTTGGTGATCTGGTCGGTCCACGAGCCGTGCGCCGTGCGGTGGTGCGGGTTCTTCGGCGCGTTGGCGCCGAAGCCGATCAGGTACGACGAGTTGCGCGGGTTGTCGCCGAGCGCGTAGCCGATCTGCCGCACCGCGAAGTCGTGGTAGCGGGTCTTGCGCGTGGCGTCGGTGATCGTGTCGCTGTGCACGAGCGCCGCGAACGCGGTGTTGGCCGCGTAGCGCAGCGAGCCCCACCGGTCCAGGACGGCCTGGCCGCCCGGCGAGTACGCCACCTTCGAGCCGTTCACGCCGACCGTCCACCAGTCGAGCCAGCGGTTGGCGTCGTCCAGGTACTGCTGCTTGCCGGTCAGCTTGTGCAGCAGCACGTACGCGCCGTACGACTTGTCGTCCCAGGCGATCGTCCACTTGTAGGACTTGGTGGTGGTCTGCGGCTCGGTGCCCAGGCCGGCGTAGCCGCTCTCGGCCTTGGCCAGGTACGAGGCGTCGTTCGTGGCCCGGTAGAGCCAGATCGCGCCCCACACCAGCTCGTCGTTGTAGCCGCTCCAGGAGTTGTAGAAGCTGGAGGCGTCGGTGATGCACTCGCTGTACTTCTTCCTGACCGTGTCGGCGAAGGAGTAGAGCTGCTTGGCGTGCGTCACCAGCGTGTCGGCATACGACGGATTCGTCGGGCGGAAGACGATCGAGGAGGCCGCCATCGCCGCCGCCGTCTCGCCCGCCAGGTCCGACCCGCCGCACGACGCGTCGATCTTGTACGCGGGCCGGTTCATCGCCATCGCCTCGGCCGGGCCCCACCAGGCGTGGTCCGTGCCGCCGTTGCCGACCTGCCCGTACAGCACGTTCGCCGACGGGTGGGCCTTGATGAAGTAGTCGTTGACGTACTTGAGGTTGTTCAGCAGGTGGGTGAGCTGTCCTGAGCCCGCGTACGCGTCGCGGTACTCCACCGCGCCCCAGGCCAGCATGGTGGCGGAGAACGCCATCGGGAAGCCGAACTTGACGTGGTCGCCCGCGTCGTACCAGCCGCCCGTGAGGTCCACGCCCACGTCCTTGCCGTCGTTCAGGCCCGAGTCGCCGCGCCAGGAGACGCGGTTCCAGTCGGGCAGCGCGCCCGACTGCTGGGCCTCGTAGAACCACAGCGACTTCTGCAACGCCTCGCCGTACGCGAAGGGGGGCGCGGCGGCTTGTGTTGCGGCGTTCGCGGCAGAGGCCGCCGGCCCCACCCCTGCGGAGAGGGGCAGGACCAGCGACGCCGCAGCCAGGAGAGCTGCCTTTCTGATCACGGGAAGAGCCGCCCGTACTCGGCCAGGGCGACGGCCACGTCCACCTGCGCCCAGAACCGGTGGTAGTTGAAGACCGGCGCGGGGCCGGTGCCCTTGAGGAAGGCGTCCACCTTCGGCCAGTCCGGGTCGTTCTTGTAGAAGGACCGGATGGAGATGAAGGTCGAGCTGGAGTTGATCACATCGCCGTTCGGCATGTCGCCGGTCCAGCCCGGCGGCACGTACACCGGGTCGTCGATGCGGTTGTAGTCGGTCTTGGTCTCCGGCACCGAGACGCCCTTGGCGTCGCGGTTGCGCCACACGCCGTCGAGCAGCGCCTTGGCCGTGTCACGGGCCTCGGCGTGGTTGGCCTTGGCCGCGTAGTACATGAGCACCTTGGCGTAGGCGCCGGCGACGCCCACGTCCGTGGTGTGGTCGGCGACCGTGACGTGCAGGCCGGGGTTGGCCGGCGGCATGCCCGTGGTGGCGCTGAAGTTGCCCGCGGGCTGGCCCGTCCACCGCAGGGTGGAGGGGATCTGGTAGCTGCCGTCGGCGTTGATCGTGGTGTTGTCCAGCGCCCACGCCACCCACTTGTCCAGCAGCGCCTTGGCGTCGGCGTTGCCGGTGGCGTAGTAGAGCTGCGCCACCCGGTCCATCGTCCACGCCTGGAAGCCGAACCACTGGTTCGACGGCGGGTCGTGGTAGACCGGCTGCCAGTCGTAGGTCATGCCGTGGAACTTCGGCAGGCCCGCGGGCGGCGTGGCGTAGTGGCCCTCCCAGCTGTTGGTCGCGCCACCGGCGATGGCGCCCTCGGCCGACTGCAGCCACGTGTAGAACTGCAACTGCCTGGTCAGGCTGGTGCTCCAGTCGGTCGCGCCGGTGGAGCTCTTCGGCTTCAGCTCGGTCACGTTGGCCAGCGCCCAGGCCGCCAGCGGGTTCTGGTAACCGGAGTGGTTGTGGCTGGAGCCGATGCGCCACGCCCAGCCGGCGCTGGAGTCGGTCGCGCCGCCCCAGGCGTAGTACCAGCTCAGCAGGTAGTTCGAGGCGTTCTTGCCGGTGCCCGCCGGGCAGGACGTGCTCGTGCACCCCGGCTGCTTGAAGTACTTGTCGTACATCGAGTAGCGCAGGTAGTCGCCCATCTTGGCGGCCTTGGTCACCGTCGCGGAGATGTCCCCGGCCTTGTTCTGCTCCTTGGCCCAGGTCAGCGCCCAGTAGGCGGCCTGGACGGCGCGGGCGTCGGCGTCGGGGGCGTTGGTGTACTTCCACTGCTTGGCGTACGAGGCGTCCTTGGTGAACAGGTCCAGGTAGCCGTTGGGGCCGCCGTGGGCGAAGGTGTCGCACGACGGCTGCGGGATCGTCTCGAAGACCGACTCCTCCGGGCCGCGCTGGTAGGTGTTGATGTAGGCGGGCCTGGTGGTGCCGTCGCCGCAGCGGCCGAAGCCGTAGGTGTTGTCGACGTCCAGCAGCCAGTGCATGCCGTAGATGTCGCGGGTGCCGTACGCGGTCTGCAACTCGCTCGCGATCGGGTCGGTGCCGACCGTGACGCCGCTGTCGAGCTGCGCCGGGTAGTTGCTGATCGTGTTCGACTCCGGCGCGTACGTCGCCGGCTTCGAGGCGTTGTAGAAGCTGTTCGTCGGCTGGTCGGCGGTGGCCGGGATGATGTACTTCTCCATCGAGGCCCACGCGGCGTTGAACTTCGACCAGTCACCGGTCACGCGCCCGTAGGCCGCCTCCAGCCACAGGTAGTAGCTGTAGGCCTCGGACGTGGTCTCGTGCCCGTGGTCCGGCGCCTCGACCATGAAGGTCTCGATCGAGTGGTACGGCACGCCCTCGGGCGAGAAGTACCCGTTCGCCGGGTCGTGCAGCTCGTTGTACAGCTCGACGAAGCGCTGCACGTACACGTTGTTGCCGCCGACGTCGTCGTCCGCCTCGTTGGCGGTGACGTCCACGGCGGTGTAGCCGGTGGCGCTGACCCGGAAGACGGCCGAGCCGGCGGTCGTGTCGGTGTCGTTGGCCGCAGCCAGCGTGAAGGTCTGCTCGGTGTTCCAGTTGGACGGCGTGAACGTCCTGGACGCCGGCGAGACCGTGAGGTCGGTGTCACCGCTGACGCGGGCGGCGGAGACGGTCACGTTCGCCGACGGCGCCTGCGACAGCTTCACGCCGAAGTTCGCGGTGCCCGCCTCGGGCACCGACACCGTCGTCGGGCTCACCACGAGCGCCGGGCCGACGTTCGGCGAGACCGTGATCCCGACCGGCGAGGAGGTGGTGACCAGGCCGGCGTTGTCGGTCGCCCTGGCGGTGATCGAGTAGCTGCCCGCCGCCACGTTCGCCCAGTTGTAGCTGTACGGCGAGGAGGTGTCGGTGCCCAGCAGCGTGGAGCCCTGGTAGAAGTCGACCTTGGCGACGGTGCCGTCGGCGTCGGCGGCGTTCGCCGCGATCGGCACGGTGGCCGGGGCGGTGAACGTCTGGCCGGCGGTCGGCGAGGTCAGCGACACGGTGGGCGCGGTGCCCGTGCCGCCGCAGGTGACGCCGTTGACGCTGAACGACGTCGGGTTCGGGTTGCTGCCCGTCCAGGTGCCGTTGAAGCCGATGTTGGTGGAGGCGCCGGTGGCCAGGCTGCCGTTCCACGGCATGTTGGTGCCGGTCACGCGGGTGCCGGACTGACTCCAGTTGGCGCCCCAGCCGGACGGCGTGTACTTCTGCCCGGTGGTCGGGTAGTCGAAGGCCAGCGTCCACGACGTGATGGGGTCGCCGGTGTTCTTCAGCGTGATGTTGGCGGTGAAGCCGCCCTGGTTCTGGCCGCTCGTCCACTGGTTGGCCGCGTACGTCACGTCGCACGCCACGGCCGCCTGGGCGGGCACGGCCGTGACAGCCGAGGTCACACCCGCCACGAGGACAAGGGTCGTGGCCACGGCCAGGCGTTTCGATAAGCGGGTCACAAGAAGGGGAGGTCTGTACTTCACGAGGTCTCCATGGGAGTAGGGGTGTGGGAGCGCTCCCAAAGTGGATTGTGGGTGCCCTCCGGCGTATGTCAACGGAATGGCGTCGCGGTAACCCTCGTGTTTCCTCTCACCAGGCTGCCCGGGATGAAAGTTTCATCCCCGTTGCGGGGCATTCAGCGAGCATGCGGGGCGATGGACGCCTTCCCGGCGGCCTCCCCCTGTACACGGCTCCGGTGGCGGCACACCATGGGAGCGCTCCCAGCCATCTAGCACTGGAGATGATCGCTCGTGAGACTCCACCGCGGCCTTCGCAAATGGGCCGTGACCATGACCGCCGCGAGTGTCGCGGCCTTAGGCCTCGTCGTCGGCCAGGGCACGGCCGCGAACGCCGCCGTCGCCTGCGACGTGACCTACACAGCCAACTCGTGGACGAGCAGCCCTGGTCAGGGCGGATTCACCGCGAGCATCACGCTGAAGAACACCGGCGACCCGCTGAGCTCCTGGTCGCTGGCCTTCGACTACCCGACCACCGGGCAGAAGTACACGCCGTCCGGCTGGGGCGCCAACTGGAGCCAGTCCGGCACCCGCGTGACCGGCACCAACATGCCCTACAACGGCAGCGTGGCCACCGGCGCCTCCGTCTCCATCGGGTTCAACGGCACCTGGACCGGCACCAACCCGAACCCGACGTCGTTCAGCGTCAACAACACCACCTGTGGCGGCACGAACCCGACCACCCCGTCGGTGGTCACCTCCTCCAGCGCCGTAGCGGTCAGCGAGGGCGGCACCGCCACCTTCACCGCGCGCCTGTCCTCCGCGCCCACCTCGAACGTGACCGTGACGACCGCCCGTACCAGCGGCGACACGGACCTCACCGTCAGCTCCGGCGCCTCGCTCACCTTCACGCCGAGCAACTGGAACACCGCGCAGACCGTCACCCTGGCCGCCGCCCAGGACTCCGACACCACCGCCGGCACCGCCGCCTTCAGCCTCAGCGGCACCGGCGTCACCGGAGCCACGGTCAACGCCACCGAGGTGGACGACGACGCCACCGTCGAGCAGTCGATCGTCGTGACGCCGACCTCCGTCACCGTCCCCGAGGGCTCGACCGGCATCTTCACCGCGCGCCTGGCCGCCCAGCCCAGCTCCAGCGTGACCGTCACCACGACGGCCGGCAGCGGCGACAGCAACCTCACCGTCAGCTCCGGCGCCTCGCTGACCTTCACCACGTCGAACTGGAACACCCCGCAGACGGTCACCCTGGCCGCCGCGCAGGACACCGACACGACGAACGGCAGCCGCACCTTCACCGTCGCCTCCACCGGCCTGACCTCCCGCACGGTCACCGCCACCGAGGCCGACGACGACGGCGGGCCCAGCCCCACCCACGTCGAGAACCCGTACGCCGGCGCCACCGGCTACGTGAACCCGAACTGGAGCGCCAAGGCCGCGGCCGAGCCCGGCGGCTCGGCGGTCGCCAACACCTCCACCGCCGTGTGGATGGACCGCATCGCCGCCATCGCCGGCACCGGCGGGGCGATGGGCCTGCGCGCCCACCTCGACGAGGCCGTCAGGCAGGACGCCGCCAACGGCTCCGCGCCGCTGACCATCCAGATCGTCATCTACAACCTGCCCAACCGCGACTGCTCCGCGCTGGCCTCCAACGGCGAGCTGCTCATCGCCCAGGACGGGTTCAACCGCTACAAGACCGAGTACATCGACCCGATCGCGGCCATCATGCGCGACTCCGCGTACGCCGGCCTGCGCATCGTCACCATCATCGAGCCCGACTCGCTGCCGAACCTCGTCACCAACCTCAACTCCTTCGAGAAGTGCCGCGAGGCCAACGGCACCGGCGGCTACCGCGACGGCGTCCGGTACGCCCTCAACCAGCTGCACGCCATCTCGAACGTCTACACCTACATCGACGCCGGCCACCACGCGTGGCTCGGCTGGGACTCGAACTTCCAGCCCGTCGTGAACCTGTTCCACGAGACCGTCGCCGCCACCACCGCCGGCGTCGACAGCGTGGACGGCTTCATCGTCAACACCGCCAACTACGGCGCCACGACCGAGCCGTACTTCACCATCAACAGCATGGTGGGCAGCACCTCGGTCCGGCAGTCCAAGTGGGTGGACTGGAACTGGTACGTGGACGAGCAGAGCTTCGCCGTCGCCCTGCGCAACGCCCTGGTCGCCAAGGGCTTCCGCTCCGGGCTCGGCATGCTGATCGACACCTCCCGCAACGGCTGGGGCGGCAGCGCCCGCCCGACCGGGACGAGCACCTCGACCAACGTCGACGAGTTCGTCAACCAGTCACGCGTCGACCGCCGCATCCACGCCGGCAACTGGTGCAACCAGAGCGGCGCCGGCATGGGCACCCGCCCCACCGCCGCCCCGGCCGCCGGCCTGGACGCCTACGTCTGGATCAAGCCCCCGGGCGAGTCCGACGGCGCCAGCACCGACATCCCGAACGACGAGGGCAAGAAGTTCGACCGGATGTGCGACCCCACCTACACCGGCAACAGCCTCAACGGCAACAACATGTCGGGCGCCAAGGCCGGCGCGCCGCTGTCCGGCCAGTGGTTCTCCGCACAGTTCCGCGAGCTCCTGGCCAACGCCTACCCGCCCGTCAACTGAATCCGCATGGACCCGGCCGGCCGGGGACCCGCCTGACCCGGGCCCCCGACCGGCCAGAGGGACCCGCCTGACCCGGGTCCCTCAGCTACCGGAGGGGGTCCGGGCTTCTGCCCGGGCCCTCTCTTCGTGCTCAAGACGCCCCATGACCCTCAGGTGGTGTATGTCGAGAGCATGACGAGTAGCCTGCATGTGGAGAGCGAAGTCGAGACATACCACTACACCCTCGCATTTGACCATCTTCGGGCGATGGCTCTCGATCCCGAAGAGTCGAGGGCGATGATCCTGGGTGTGGCGCAGCGCTCATGGTAGAGAAGGGTGTCCGCTTGCACACGGATGGCTCAGGCGACAAGGTGGATCTGAGCGGCGTCAGGTGGCGCAAGAGCAGTCTCAGCGGCAACGGCGCAAATTGCGTCGAGGTGGCCGCCGTGGATGCCGGGCTCCTTTCGCTGGCCAAGGGCAAGTCCTCTGACCGTCTGGTTCTGATTCGCGACTCCAAGGATCCTGAAGGCCCTGTCCTGGCATTCACGAAAGCTGAATGGGACGCGTTTTCTGATGGGCTGGTGGCCGGCGAGTTCGACGACCTGAGCTGACTCCCTGGCCTCATCGCCGTAGCCGCCGTCCAGTTGTCCGGGTACCGCGAAGCGCCTTCCGATTGCGAGATCCGCACTCTGGTCAGGGTGGGCTCCCAACGGCCAAGCCGGTAGATGGGATTCGGGCGGGCGAGGGCGAGCGGAGCGAGCGGGGTTTGGGGGGTCGAAGGGGGGCGGCAGCCCCCCTGGGAAGCACAGCCCGAGTTGCCCCATGGCGCGCAGCGCCTCTTATTGCGAGGACCGAGCTTTGCGCCACTCCGACACGACCTGATCCACGTCGAAGGGCATCAGGTTGAGCGGTGGCCCCGGCAAGCCCGTACGAATCGCCTTTCTGATCCGCTCGTTGATCTCTTCGACGATCCGCCGGACCTCGGTCTCCGACCGCGCCCCCCGCGCCTGCCGCAACGCCTCCTCGGCGTCCTTGCGCAACGCCAAGGTGGGCGGCAGCGGCATCGAGAGCCCTTCGCTCTCGATCTTCTGCTTGATCCACCACATCTCGTCGAGGTGCCGCCCCTCACCGGGCAGCGGCTTGCCCTTCCCCGGCAGGTCCTCGAACTCCCCCCGCTCCTCCGCCTCCCTGATCTGCCGGTCGATCCAGCTCTCGAAGGGCATCCCGATGGGCTTGCGATCGGTCACCTGCGCTTGCCTCCTCACGCCAGGTTGTGGCTGGGCGCCACGGGGCCGCGCCATCCGAGCACGGCCTCGGTCATCCGGACGGACGCGACGGTGGCCGCCACGTCGTGCACCCGCAGGATGCGGGCGCCTTTGAGAATGGAGACCACGTTGGCGGCGATGGTGCCTTCCTTGCGCTCCCCTTGCGGCCGGTCGAGCGTCTCGCCGATGAAGTCCTTGTTGGACAGGGCGACCAGCGTCGGGTAGCCGATCGCGGTGATCTCCTCCAGCCGCCGGGTCAGCTCCAGGGAGTGGAAGGTGTTCTTGTTCAGGTCGTGCCCGGGGTCGATGACGATCCTGTCGGGCGCGATTCCGGCTTTGAGGGCGGCTGACACTCGTTCGCGCAGGAAGTCGGCCACTTCGCTGACCACGTCGGCGTAGCTGGGCCGGAAGACGCGCCGTCCGGGGCCGCCGAGGCTGTGGGTGACGACGACGCAGGCGCCGGTCCCGGCGGCGACCTCGGCCATGCCGGGCTCGCGCAGGCCGTTGGTGTCGTTGATGACGTCGGCGCCCGCTTCGACGGCCGCGGCGGCGACGTCGGGCCGGTGGGTGTCGACGGAGATGACGGCGTCGGTGGCGGCTCTGACCCTGGCGATGACGGGGACCACCCGGTCGATCTCCTCGGCCACCCCGATCTGGGCCTGGGCGGCGCTGAAGGCGAAGCCGCCGATGTCGACCCAGTCGGCGCCCTCGTCCACGGCTTTGGTGGCGGCGGCTACGGCGGTGTCGAGCTCGAAGGTGCGGCCCTGGTCGTGGAAGGAGTTGGGGGTCCTGTTGACGATGGCCATGATGGCGACCTGGCGTTCGAAATCGAACTCCCGCCGCCCGATGCGCCGGACTGGGGAGATGATCTCGGGGGATAGCTTCTCGCCGCTCACCCTTCGAGCCTACCTGTCCGTGCAGGCGCAGGTCAGGCGGTGAAGCCACCGCAAGAGCGCCTGGCCCCCGCCGAACGGTGAACCCGCCGTAAGAACGCCCGGCCCCGTAAAGGCTCAGGCGGTGAAGCCGCCGAAGGGGCGTCCGCCCGGCGCGGTGACCCGGATGCGCCGCATGTGGCCCCGCGCGTTCAGCCCCGACCGGCGCGGTAACCGCATGGTGAGCAGGACGGTGGTGCCGCTGGGCCCGGTGCGGAAGTCGGCGACGTCGCACAGGCGGCGGATCAGGTAGATGCCTCGCCCGGTGTAGGACGAGTCGGAGGGGCGTTTGCCGCCGTTGACGTACGACTCGGGGATGCCCGCCCCCCGGTCGCTCGTCTCGGAGCAGATGACGCCGTCGACGGTGTAAAGCTTGAACCGCCCCCAGCCGCCCGCGTGCTCGACGGCGTTCACCACACTCTCGTGCACGGCCAGGACGAAGTCGTCCAGCCGCGGCCCGTGCAGCCCGCAGGTCTCGGCCTGCTCGGCGACGACGTGGCGCAGCTTGCTCACGTCCTGGAGGGTGAAGCTCTGGGCGATCAAGGTACGCATGCGCTCCTCCGTGTCGTCCAATCGACACGCAGGCCGCGCTTCAGGACCTCGCGTGGTCATTCCTCTTCCCCGGTGTGCGGAATCTACACACGGTCATGTCATTACGGTCGTCCGCCAATGCCCGTCGCGAGCTCGCGCACGCGCGCGACAGGACCGGCGTCGGGCGCCAGCGGCGCGGTGTCCATGCCCGCACCGTCGTGCAACCCGTCGAACAGCTCTCGCATGGCCTCTTCCGAGGAGTGTGCCGGCTGCCAGCCGAGCACCTCGCGGGCCCGTTCTATCTTCATGACCGGAACGCGCAGGGCCAGCTCCAGCAGCCCCGGCGCGGCGGGGATGAGGCGGAGGTGCCAGCCTGCGGCCACGGCGGCGGTGGCCAGCCCGCGCGGGATCCGCACCGTGCGCGTGTCCAGCATCCGGGCCAGGTCGTGCGGGTCGAGCACGGGTTCGGCGGCGATGTTGAACGCGCCCCGCACGGGTTTGGTGACGGCCAGCCGGTACGCCTGCGCCGCGTCCTCGGCGTGCAGTGCCTGCAGCCGCAGCCCGGGGATGTCCGGCACGAACGGGATCCGGCCCGCCTTGATGAGCCGTCGCGGCACGAGCGGCCCGGCGAACAGCCTGCGCTGCTCGGTGGCGGCGGCCCGCTGGAAGATGAAGCCGGGCCGCATGCGCACCACGCGGATGTTCGGGTGGTCGTGCTCGAAGACGTCGAGCACCCGCTCGACGTAGGCCTTCTCGCGCCCGTACGCGGCGCCGGGCCAGCCGTGCGTGGGCCAGGTCTCGTCCACCGGCCGGTCCTTGGGCCCCGGCGAGTACGCCCCCACGGAGGAGGCGTGCACCAGCGCCGGCACCCCGGCCTCGGCGGCGGCGCGGAAGACCCGCATGCTGCCGAGCACGTTGGCCCGCCAGGTCACGGCGGGGTCCCTGGTGGGCTGGAAGAGCCACGCCAGGTGCACCACGGCGTCGGCGCCGTCGAAGATCCTGGTCAGGTCGGCGGTCGCGACGTCGGCCTGCCGCCAGTCGGTGTGGTCGACCTGCCAGCCGGGCAGCCGGCGGGCGACCCCGACGATCGAGGTCACCCTGTCGTCGGCGGCGAGCGCGCGTACCACGCTGGTGCCGACGTTCCCGGTTGCTCCCACCACAACGACTCTCATGCTTTGCTCCGCTGCCCTGCGAGCGGGTCACGAAACCCTGTGAGCTGCGAACTCTAGGGCTGAAGCATGATCTTGACGGCGCCGTCGGCCTTCTTCTGGAACATCTCGTACGCCTGCGGCGCCTGGTCGAGCGGCATCCGGTGAGTGGTGAGGTCCATCACGCCGAGCGGGTCGGCGTCGTCGGTGACGAGCGGCATGAGCGCCGGGATCCACCGTTTGACGTGGGCCTGGCCCATGCGCAACGAGATGCCCTTGTCGAACATGCGCAACATCGGCATGGGGTCGGTCATGCCGCCGTACACGCCGATGATGGAGATGACGCCGCCGCGCCTGACGGAGTCGATGGCCTGGTTGAGCGCCGCGAGCCGGTCCACGCCGGCGTTCGACATGAGGGGCGCGGCCATCGCGTCGGGCAGCAGCCCGGTGAGCGTCTGGGCGAGCTTGGCGGCGGGCGAGCCGTGGGCCTCCATGCCGACGGCGTCGATGACAGAGTCGGTGCCGCGTCCTGAGGTGCGCTCGCGGATCTCCTCGGGCACGTTGTGCACGTCGCTGGCGTCGATGACCTCGATGCCGTGGCGGCGGGCCATCTCCAGGCGGGTGGTGATGCCGTCCACGCCGATGACGCGGTGGCCGAGGTGGCGGGCGATGCGGGCGCACATCTGACCGATGGGGCCGAGCCCGAAGACGGTGACGCTGCCGCCGTGGGGGATCTCCGCGTAGGCGACGGCCTGCCAGGAGGTGGGCAGCACGTCCGACAGGTACAGGAAGCGCTCGTCCGGCGGCCCGTCGGGCACTCTGATCGGGCCGAACTGCGCTTCGGGCACCCGCAGGTACTCGGCCTGCCCGCCGGGCACCCGCCCGTAGAGCTTGGTGTAGCCGAACAGCGCGGCGCCCATGCCCTGCTCGCGTACCTGGGTGGTCTCGCACTGCGCGTAGAGCTGCATGCCGCACATGTGACAGTGGCCGCACGCGATGTTGAACGGGATGACCACGCGGTCACCGGGCTTGAGGTTCGAGACGCCGGCCCCGACCTCCTCGACGACGCCCATGGGCTCGTGCCCGAGGATGTCGCCTTCGGCCATGAAGGGCCCGAGCACCTCGTACAGGTGCAGGTCGGAGCCGCAGATCCCGGTGCTGGTCACCCTGATGACAGCGTCGTTGGCTTCCTTGATGGCGGGGTCGGGGACCTCCTCGACCCGCACGTCCCGTTTGCCGTGCCAGGTGACTGCTTTCATCTCTGCCGCATACCCGGGGGCACCGCCCTAAACTGCGCCGCATGGAACGCAGAGCGCCCACGCCCCTCACACCCGACGAGATGGCCAGATTTCTCCCGGCCATGACGGAATGGCTCGCCAAGGAGCTGCTGGAGAAGGGCTCGGTGCGCCTGGCCGCCCTCGACACCGCCGGCAGCCAGCGCAACTTCCAGGAGGTGGCCGGCCGGGTGAGCACGATGCTCGGACGGCGGGTGATCACCGTGACCAGCAGCCACGGGATGACGTTCGAGTTCGCCGACGGGCAACTGCCTGACCAGGAGCGATCCCCCATAACACCGTGATAGGTGTTTTTTGACACGACCACTCCTCGTATCGGGTCCCGTACGGTGACGGCACCCCCCAAGTACGAGGAGAGTCACCATGCTCCCCAGGAAAACCCTGACGGTTGGTATCGCGTTAGCGGCCGTCGCCGTGATCACCGTCCCCGCCGTCGCCTACGCCGCCCGGCAGGACGACTCGCTCTTCGAGGCGGCGCGGGCAAGCGCGTCCATCGCGGCCGATCCCCCTCCCGGCCTGGTGGACGCGCTCGCCCGCGACCTGGGCGTCACCGCCGAGCAGGCCGAGCAGCGGCTGGCCAACGAGGCCGCCGCGGCCGGCGTCGAGCCCGCGCTGCGGGCCATGCTCGGCCCGGCCTACGCGGGCACCTGGGTGAGCGGCCCCACCGCCACCCCGGTCGCGGCCACCACCGACCCGTCGAAGGTCGCCGGCATCACCGCCGCCGGGGTGGAGGCGCGCGTCGTCAGCCGCTCGCTCGACCACCTCGACCGCGCAAAGGCCGCCCTCGACCAGGCCGCCGCGCAGGCGCCGAGGACCGCGCCCGTCTGGTACGTGGACGTCGTCGAGAACACCGTCGTCGTCCTGACCTCCACCCCCGCCAAGGCCGCGGCCTGGGTCCGCGCCAGCGGCGCCGACGCCTCGGCCGTGCGTGTGGTCCGTTCGGGCGAGCAGCCGCGCACCTACTACGACGTGCGCGGCGGCGACGCCTACTACATCGGCTCGGGCTCGCGCTGCTCGGTCGGCTTCTCCGTGACGCGGGCCGGCTCGCAGGGCGGCTTCGTGACGGCGGGCCACTGCGGCAGCGCCGGCGCCACCACCACGGGCTCGAACCGGGTGGCCCAGGGCACGTTCCGGGGCTCGTCCTTCCCCGGCAACGACTACGCCTGGGTGGAGGTCAACACGCAGTGGACCCCCGTCGGCGTGGTGAACGGCTACAGCGCGGGCATCCTGCCCGTCCGCGGCGCCACGGTGGCCCAGCCCGGCTCGTCGGTCTGCCGGTCGGGCTCGACCACCCAGTGGCACTGCGGCTCGGTGCAGCAGCTCAACACCAGCGTCACCTACCCGCAGGGCACGGTCAGCGGCGTCACCAGGACCAGCGTGTGCGCCGAGCCCGGCGACTCGGGCGGCTCGTTCATCTCCGGTGACCAGGCCCAGGGCGTGACGTCGGGCGGCTCGGGCAACTGCAGCTCGGGCGGGACGACGTACTTCCAGCCGGTCGGCGAGATCCTCTCGACGTACGGGCTGAGCCTGGCCGGCCAGGGCCCCGGCCCGTCGCCGACCGTCACGCCGACCAACCCGGGCGGCACGTGGGCACCGAACACGGCGTACGCGACCGGCGCCACCGTCACCTACGGCGGGGCGACCTACCGCTGCCTGCAGGGCCACACCTCGCAGGTCGGCTGGGAGCCCCCGAACGTGCCCGCACTCTGGCAGCGGGTCTAGCTAGTCAAAGCCCCCGGGCTGGGGAGCCCCCTCCCCGGCCCGGGACTCCCGCTCCTCCGCGAGGCGCATGGCCTCCTCGACCAGCGTCTCGACGATCTGGGACTCGGGGACGGTCTTGACCACCTCGCCCTTGACGAAGATCTGCCCCTTGCCGTTGCCCGAGGCCACGCCGAGATCGGCCTCGCGCGCCTCGCCGGGCCCGTTGACGACGCACCCCATGACGGCCACCCGCAGCGGATGCGGGAACCCGTCGAGCGCGGCCGTCACCTGGTCGGTCAGCGTGTAGACGTCCACCTGGGCCCGCCCGCACGACGGGCAAGAGACGATCTCCAGCCGCCGCTCCCGCAGCCCCAGCGACTCCAGGATCTGGATGCCGACCTTGACCTCCTCCACCGGAGGCGCGGACAGCGACACCCTGATCGTGTCGCCGATCCCCTCGTCGAGCAGCACCCCGAAGGCCACCGCCGACTTGACCGTGCCCTGCATGAGCGGCCCCGCCTCGGTCACGCCCAGGTGCAGCGGGTAGTCGCAGCGCGCGGCCAGCAGCCGGTAGGCGGCCACCATCACGCGCGGGTCGTGGTGCTTGACGGAGATCTTGAGGTCGCGGAAGCCGTGCTCCTCGAACAGCGAGCACTCCTGCAGCGCCGACTCCACCAGCGCCTCCGGCGTGGCCCTGCCGTGCCTGGCCAGCAGCCGCGGGTCGAGCGAGCCCGCGTTGACGCCGATCCTGATCGGCACGCCGCCGGCGGCGGCCGCCCGGGCGATCTCCCCCACCTTGTCGTCGAATTTCTTGATGTTGCCGGGGTTGACCCGCACGGCCGCGCAGCCGGCGTCGATCGCGGCGAAGACGTACTTGGGCTGGAAGTGGATGTCGGCGACGACCGGGATCTGCGATCTGCGCGCGATGCCGGGCAGCGCGTCGGCGTCGTCCTGCGACGGCACCGCCACCCTGACGATCTGGCAGCCCGCCGCGGTCAGCTCGGCGATCTGCTGCAGCGTGGCGTTGACGTCGGCCGTGACGGTGGTGGTCATCGACTGCACCGAGACGGGGGCGTCGCCGCCGACCGGCACGTCGCCCACCATGACCTGGCGGGAGGTTCTGCGGGGGCGGCGGACGGACGGCAGCCCCAGCTCTACAGCGGCCATCGGTTCAGCTCCTTTCTGATGGCGTACGCGATGCCCTGGCCGGTCAGCCCGGCCTCGGCGAGCAGCTCGGAGCGGCTGCCCTGGCCGATGAACGCGCACGGCAGGCCCAGGTTGAGCACGTGCTGGCCCGGCGCGCAGACCTGCCGGACCAGGGCGCCGGCCCCGGAGGCGGCGATGCCGTCCTCGACCGTGACGACCAGCCGGCTGCCGCAGACGGCCTTGCTCAGGTCGGCGGAGACCGGGATGACCCAGCGCGGATCGACCACGGTCACGCCGAGGCCCGCGGCCGACAACATCGCGGCGGCGCTCAGGCACGGCTCGGCCATCGGGCCGACGGCCACGATCAGAACGTCCTGCCCGCTGGAGGAGAGCACGTCCACCTCGCCGACGCTGCCCGCGGGCGGGATCTCCACCCCGGCCGCCGCCTTGGGGAAGCGCAGCGCCGTGGGGCCGTCGTGCTCGACGGCCTCCTCCAGCAGCTCGGCCAGCCGCACCGCGTCGCGCGGCGCCGCCACCCGCATGCCGGGCACGATGGACAGCGCCGCCAGGTCCCACATGCCGTGGTGGCTGGGCCCGTCGGGGCCGGTGATGCCGGCCCTGTCGAGCACCAGCGTGACGGGCAGCCGGTGCAGGGCGACGTCCATCAGCACCTGGTCGATGGCGCGGTTGAGGAACGTGGCGTAGACGGCGACCACCGGGTGCAGGCCGCTCATGGCCAGGCCCGCCGCCGAGGCCAGCGCGTGCTGCTCGGCGATGCCGACGTCGAAGGTGCGCTCGGGGAAGCGCCTGCCGAACTCGGCCAGCCCGGTGGGGCCCGGCATGGCGGCGGTGATGGCGACCAGGTCGCGGCGCCGCTCGCCGAGCGCGCACAGGTGGTGGGCGAAGGCGTGCGTCCAGGTGCTGGTGCGCGGCGACACCGGCCGACCCGTCGCCGGGTCGGTGACGGGGATCGCGTGCAGGTGCTCGTCGAGATCCCGCTCGGCGGGCTCGTAGCCGAGGCCCTTGCGCGTCAGGCAGTGCACCACCACCGGCGCGCGCAGCTCGCGGGCCGTGCGCATGGCCTGCTCCAGCGCCTCCATGTCGTGCCCGTCCACGGGGCCGAGGTAGCGCAGGCCGAGGTTCTCGAAGACGGTGACGCCGGGGCCGGCCCGCAACCGGCCCAGGTGGTCGGCGCAGCCGCCGACCGTCGGCGCGTAGGAGCGGCCGTTGTCGTTGAGCACGACGATGACCGGCCGGTCTCCGGCCGCGCCCAGGTTGTTGAGCGCCTCCCAGGCCACTCCGCCGGTGAGCGCGCCGTCGCCGACCACGGCGACCACGGCCCGCGCGTCGCCACCGAGCAGCCTGCGGGCCTTGGCCATGCCGTCGGCGTAGGCCAGCGCGGTGGAGGCGTGCGAGCTGGCCAGGTGGTCGTGCGGCGACTCCTCCCTGCTGGGATAGCCGCTCAGGCCGCCGCGGCAACGCAGCGTGTCGAAGCCGTCGCGGCGGCCGGTGAGCATCTTGTGCACGTACGCCTGGTGACCGGTGTCGAACACGATCACGTCGTCGGGCGACTCGAACACCCGGTGCAGCGCGATCGTGATCTCCACGATGCCGAGGTTGGAGCCCAGGTGTCCGCCCTTGGCGCTCACCTTGTCGATCAGGAAGTCGCGGATCTCGCGGGCCAGCCCGGGAAGCAGCTCGGCGGGCAGTGACCGCAGGTCATCGGGGGTGGAGACGTAGGGCAGCAGGGTCTTCATGACATCCCCAAATGGTGGGACTGCTGTGGCAAAAGAAAGCTTGAGCCGCAAAAGACACTTTACACGCTCCGTATTCAATGAGTAACTAGGGGTAGTGACCGACTGACAGAAGGAGCCGTGCGTATGCCGGTGAGCTTCACTCAGCACTCCCTTGGTTCACGCATTGACAGGCGGCTGAGCGGGTTCCTCGACTCGTGGCGGAATCCGGTCTCCGACCCGGGCGTCGAAGCCGCGTACACACTGCTGGCCGACTTCATCCTCGGCGGCGGCAAACGCGTGCGCCCGCAACTGTGTTACTGGGGTTGGCGCGGCGCCGGCGGCGACGACTGTGAGGAGATCATCAGCGCCGCCGCCGCCCTGGAGCTGTGCCACGCGGGGCTGCTCATCCACGACGACATCATGGACGGCAGCCTGCTCCGGCGCGGGCAGGCCACCGTCCACAGAAGTCTGACGGACCGGCACCAGGGGCCCGGCGCGGAGGCGTTCGGGCGGGCCGGCGGCATCCTGCTGGGCACGCTCAGCCTGGCCTGGTCGGACGCGCTGCTGTCGTCGTGCGGGGTGGAGGCGCCGCGGCTGCGCGCCGCCCACCACCTGTTCGACGCCATGCGCACCGAGGTCATCAGCGGCCAGTACCTCGACGTGCTGGCCCAGCTCCGCACGGGCGCGACCGAGGCGGAGGCGCTGACGGTGATCCGCTACAAGAGCGCCAAGTACACGGTCGAGCGACCGCTGCAGATCGGCGGCGCGCTGGCCGGGGCCCCGCTGGAGCTGCTGGACGCGTACTCCAGGTTCGGCGTGCCGCTGGGTGAGGCGTTCCAGCTCCGCGACGACGTGCTGGGCACGTTCGGCTCGTCGTCGGAGACCGGCAAGTCGGCACTGGACGACCTGCGCGAGGGCAAGCAGACCGTGATGTACGCCTACGCCGTGCAGCACGCCTCCCCCGCGCAGCTCGACCACCTGAGTACCTGGCACGGCAACCCGGAGCTGACCGAGGAGCGCGCCGCCGAGGTGCGGCAGATCCTCACCGACACCGGGGCGCTGGCACGGGTCGAGCAAATGATCGAAGAACGCGTGCGCGAGGCCATGACCGCGCTGGCCGAGGCCCAGTTGAAGCCCGAGGCCGCCACGGTGCTGGCCATGATGGCCGACCGCCTCGCGCACCGCACCAAGTGAGGGGCGTCTTCCACCATGGGACAGGTACTACTCGCGGCTCCGCGCGGTTACTGCGCGGGCGTCGAACGCGCGATCATCACGGTGGAGGAGGCGCTGCGGCGCTTCGGTTCCCCCGTCTACGTGCGTAAGCAGATCGTCCACAACACGTTCGTGGTCGACGACCTGAGCCGCCGCGGCGCGATCTTCGTCGACGAGCTCGACGAGGTCCCCGACGGCGCGCTGGTCGTCTTCTCCGCGCACGGCGTCTCGCCCGCGGTGAAGGACGAGGCGGCCCGGCGCGGCCTGCGCACCATCGACGCCACCTGCCCGCTGGTGACGAAGGTGCACAAGGAGGCCGTGCGGATGGCCGAGGCGGGCTACGAGATCGTGCTCATCGGCCACGCCGAGCACGAGGAGGTCGAGGGCACACTCGGCGAGGCGCCGGAGCGCATCCACGTCGTGGACCCCGCCAGGCCCGGCGACCTGAAGGCCGGCGAGCAGGGGCGGCTGAGCTGGCTGTCGCAGACCACGCTGGCCGTGGACGAGACGCTGCAGGCCGTCGAGAAGCTGCGCGAGCGCTATCCCGGCCTGGTCGACCCGCCGAGCAACGACATCTGTTACGCCAGCCAGAACCGCCAGGAGGCGGTCACCGCGCTCGCGCCGCGCTGCGAGCTGGTCATCGTCGTCGGCTCCGCCAACTCCTCCAACTCCCAGCGGCTGGTGGACGTCGCGCTGGCCGCGGGCGCGGGCGCGGCGTACCTGGTCGACAGGGCCGCGCACGCCGACGAGCGCTGGCTCGACGGCGTGTCCACCGTCGGGGTCAGCTCCGGCGCCTCGGTGCCGGAGGGGCTGGTCAGCGAGTTACTGGACTGGCTGGCCGCCCGCGGATACGCCGACGTGGAGCCGGTGACCCTGACCGAGGAGACCCTCACCTTCTCCCTTCCGCTCGAACTCCGATCCAACCGCAAGCCGGGCTAGAGCCCGCACCGAGATTGGTGGTGCAGCACGATGACCGAACCGACCCACTCAACCGCGCCCGAAAACGGCAACGGGCAGCTCAGCCTCAGTACCGATGCGGCCAAACAACTCGCGACGACCACCAAGACAGCACCGCAGATGCAGGAGATCACCACCAGGTGGCTGCTCAAGCTGCTTCCGTGGGTGCAGTGCTCCGGCGGTGTGTTCCGGGTGAACCGGCGGCTGACGTACACCTTGGGAGATGGCCGGATCACCTTCACGACGACGGGCTCCGAGGTGCGGGTCATCCCCGCCGAGTTGACGGAGCTGCCGATGTTGCGCGGCTACGACGACATGGAGGTGCTCGAAGCCCTGGCCGACCGCTTCACCCAGCGGGAGGTGGCGCCGGATGAGGAGATCGTCTCCGAGGGCGGCCAGGTGGACCAGCTCGTGCTGATCGCCCACGGCCGTGTGGCCAAGGTCGGGCGCGGCGCGTACGGCGACGAGCAGAGCCTGGGCGTCCTGGCCGACGGCGACTACCTCGGCGAGCAGAGCCTAGTCCAGGGCGGGGAGTTCCAGTACAGCGCGCGCGCCAAGACCGCGACCACGCTGCTCAGCCTGTCCAGGGCCGACTTCGAGCAGGTCGCCGAGCAGGCGCCGGCGTTGCGCGAGCACATCGAGACCTGGCGCACCAGCGGCGACCGCGAGCAGAACGACCACGGCGAGGCCGCGATCAACATGTCGGCCGGCCACGTCGGCGAGGCCGTGCTGCCCGGCACGTTCGTCGACTACGAGCAGGCTCCCCGCGAGTACGAGCTGAGCGTCGCCCAGACCGTGCTGCGCGTGCACAGCCGCGTCTCCGACCTGTACAACCAGCCGATGAGCCAGCTCGACCAGCAGCTCCGCCTCACGATCGAGGCCCTGCGCGAGCGCCAGGAGCACGAGCTGGTCAACAACAAGGAGTTCGGCCTCCTGCACAACGCCGACTTCGGCCAGCGCATCCGCACCCGCTCGGGGCCGCCCTCCCCGGACGACCTCGACGACCTGCTGTCCACCGTGTGGAAGGACCCCTCGTTCTTCCTGGCGCACCCGCAGGCCATCGCCGCGTTCGGCCGCGAGTGCAGCAAGCGCGGCGTCTACCCTGAGACCACCGAGGTCGGCGGGCACCGCGTGCCGGCCTGGCGGGGCGTGCCGATCTTCCCCTGCAACAAGATCCCGGTCTCCAGCTCGCGCACCACCTCGTTCCTGCTGATGCGGACCGGACAGGAGAACCAGGGCGTCGTCGGCCTGCACCAGACGGGCATCCCCGACGAGTACCAGCCCGGCCTGTCGGTGCGTTTCATGAACATCAACGAGCGGGCCGTCATCTCCTACCTGGTCAGCGCCTACTACTCGGCCGCCGTCCTGGTGCCGGACGCGCTCGGCGTGCTGGAGGACGTCGAGCTCGGCAGGAACGGCTGACGCAGCGCTCCTCTCGTCCGTCCGGCCCTCTCGGTGCGGGCCGGGCGGCCGGCGGAGGAGCCGATCCGCCTGCCGAACGGCGAGAAACCCGTGTGAAGGAGCGATCGATGTCTCAGCCTTTTGAACTGCCGGATTTCTACCAGCCGTACCCCGCCCGCCTGAACCCGCATCTCGACGCGGCCCGCGTGCACTCCAAGCAGTGGGCGCGCGACATGGGGATGCTCGAAGGCTCGGGTGTCTGGGAGGAGGCCGACCTCGACGCCCACGACTACCCGCTGATGTGCGCCTACACGCACCCCGACTGCGACGCGGTGGAGCTGGGCCTGATCACCGACTGGTACGTGTGGGTCTTCTTCTTCGACGACCATTTTCTCGAGGTCTTCAAACGCACCGGCGACCTGCGGGGCGGGAAGGAGTACCTGGGCCGGCTGGCCCGCTTCATGCCGATGGGCACCGACCTGACCGTGCCGGAGCCGGCCAACCCGGTGGAGGCCGGCTTGGCCGACCTGTGGCCGCGGACGGTGCCCAGCATGTCCCTGGACTGGCGGAGCCGCTTCGCGGAGAGCACGCGCAACCTGCTGAACGAATCTCTCTGGGAGCTGGCCAACATCAACACCGGCCGGGTGGCGAACCCGGTCGAGTACATCGAGATGCGCCGCAAGGTTGGCGGCGCCCCCTGGTCGGCCGGGCTGGTGGAGCACGCCGTGCGCGCCGAGGTGCCGGCCGGGCTCGCGGGCACCCGGCCGCTGCGGGTGCTCAAGGACGCCTTCTCCGACGCCGTGCACCTGCGTAACGACCTGTTCTCCTACCAGCGGGAGGTGAGCGACGAGGGCGAGCTGAGCAACGGGGTGCTGGTGCTGGAGAGGTTCCTCGGCTGCGGCACGCAGGAGGCGGCCGACGCGGTCAACGACCTGCTGACCTCGCGCATGCAGCAGTTCGAGCACACGGCGGCCTTCGAGCTGGGGCCGCTGTTCGCCGAGCACGCCGTCGACCCGCTGAGGGCGGCCGACGTGCTCGCCTACGTCAAGGGGCTGCAGGACTGGCAGTCGGGCGGGCACGAGTGGCACCTGCGCTCCAGCCGCTACATGAACGAGCGGGCGCGGGCCACCCGCCCGCTGGGCATGCGCTCGACGGTGGACCTGCTGGGGGCCAAGCGGCTGCGCAACTTCGCGCACGTGCCCTACCAGCGGGTGGGGCCGTCGGTGATCCCTGAGCTGTGCGCGCCGTTCGACCTGAGGCTCTCCCCTCATCTGGACGCCGCCAGGCGCGACACCGTGCGCTGGGCCGCGGCGATGGGCATGCTCGAACCGCAGAGCGGGGTGGCCGGCTCGGCCGTGTGGGACGAGGCCAGGCTGATCGACCTCGACCTGCCGTTGTGCGCGGCGGGCCTGCACCCCGACGCCTCGCCGGAGGAGCTGGACCTGGCCTCCTGCTGGCTGACCTGGGGCACGTACGGCGACGACTACTTCCCCGCCGTCTTCGGCCGGGCCAGGAGCCTGGCGGCGGCCAAGGTGGCGGTCGGCAGGTTCGGCCTGTTCATGCCGCTCGACGGCGCCCCGGCCCCCGCACCGGCCAACGCGCTGGAGCGCGGGCTGGCCGACGTGTGGGCGCGCACGGCCGCGCCCATGCCGCCTGAGGACCGGCGCAAGCTGCGCGTGACGGTCGAGAAGATGTGCGCGGGCTGGCTGTGGGAGCTGGCCGGCGAGATCGCCCGCCACATCCCCGACCCGGTGGACTACGTCGAGATGCGCAGGCAGACCTTCGGCTCCGAGATGACGATGCGCCTGGCGCGGCTGCGGCACTCCACGGCGATCCCTGAGGAGTTCTACGCGAGCGGGCCCGTGGTGGCGATGGAGAACGCCATGATGGACGCCGGGGCGCTGATCAACGACGTGTACTCGTACCAGAAGGAGATCGAGTTCGCGGGCGAGGTGCACAACTGCGTGCTGGTGGTGCAGAGCTTCTTCGACTGCGACTACCCGGCGGCGCTCGGCATCGTCAGGGATCTGCAGGAGTCGCGGGTGCGGCAGTTCCAGCACATCGTCGACGACGAGCTGCCGATCGTCTGCGACGACTTCGGCCTCGACGCCGCCGCGCGCCGCGACGTGGACGCGTACGTGACGGAGCTGCGCAACTGGCTGGCCGGGATACTCAACTGGCACCGCGACTGCTTCCGCTACGACGAGCCGTCGCTGCTGCGCCACCACCTCCCGCCGCGCTGGCGGCTCGGCGGGCCCAGCGGCCTGGGCACCTCGGCCGCGGTGATCGGCCCTACAGGGGCGCGGGGTGGTCCCTGGGCTGGTAGAACCAGCCCATCATGCGCAGCAGCCTCCGCTGGTACGGCGTGACGTTGCGCAGCCGGATCCAGCGCTGCGAGACGGGCACGGCGGGCATCACGAGCACGCGCAGCCCCGAGACGTCGATGAAGCTCAGCTCGCCGATGTCGACGACGATGTAGGAGCCTTGCCGGCAGCCGGCCAGCGTGGTGGCCAGCACGGGGCTGTTGGAGGCGTCGATCTCGCCGATGAGTGCGACGGCCGGCACCCCCGGCGGCGCCGCCGCCATCACGATGGTCAGCTGCTGGTCCTGGTAGAGCAGCCGTTCCTGGACGCTCACGCTTCCTCGCACCCCCCAACACGCGCTCTGGGGGTCGTCTTGCCGAACAGGGATGACCGCCGGCACGGACCGGCGGTTCGACCCGAAATCCAGGCTACACGACAGATGTTTGCCGATGGATTTTTCGTAGGAAAATGACTGATTTTTCGGACAATCCTGAACATCTCCGTCAGGCCGGTTCTGTCACGTACCGACACGCCGTGCGAGGGCGCGGATTCGGCGAACTTGCCGTGGATCTCCCGAGGCACGACCGCCCCCATCCCACGCAACCAAAAAGCACGAAATATCCGCTTATTGTGCGAGCCATTCAATGGCGTTTTATCGCAATAGAAGCGAGAAAAGGACGCAGATAAGACAACTGCGTACAGGTCGGCGGTCATGCCCCCGGACGCCGCTCGAAACGGGAGCGCTGATGTGCCATGCAGAAGAAAGGGACACGACAGGTAAGAGCCGCGATGTGCGCGATCGTGTTCGCGCTGGTGGCGGGGACGTGCGCGACACCGGCCGCGGCGTCCGCCACGGGCGGCATCGCCCTCAGGGCCGCGCTGGAGATGATCGGGGTGCCCTACTCGTGGGGCGGAGGCGGGGTGCACGGGCCCGGTTACGGCATCGGGCGGGGCGCGAGAACGAAGGGGTTCGACTGCTCGGGCCTGGCCGAGTACGCCTACGCGCGGGCGGGGATCCTCATCGGCACGACCACGACGGAGCAGTGGCGCTCGGGCGTCCGGGTGCCGGAGGAGCTGCTGGAGCCGGGTGATCTGGTCTTCTTCGACAGCGACGCGAAGCGGCCGGGGCCTGAGCACGTGGGGCTGGCGCTGGACGCCGGGCGGATGGTGCACGCGCCGTACACCGGCGCACAGGTGCGGGTCGATCCGCTGGACAGGCCTGACCTGCTCGGCGTGGTGCGGCCCGACCTGGGCCGCGGCGACGTCGCGGGATGAACGCCCGTCATGCCGCCCGCCGTACGTCCCCCGGGCTCGCCGGGGGACGTACGGCGCGATGCTTCGGTGTCCGGGAAGGCCGGGCCGCGGTCTCGCGAGTCACCACGGCCGGCTCTCCCACTCACCAGGAACGAGCTACTCGGCGCTGGCCTGGCCGTTCTCGATCTCGGTGTCCTTGTTGTGGTCACCGACGGAAGGCTGGTTGTTGTTCAGCAGCTGGACATCGACCTCGTCCAGGATGTTGATGATCTCGACCTCGAGGTCGTTGACCGAGTGGTTCAGCACGTCGTTCAGCGCGTCATCGATGATCTGGAACTGGGACAGCAGGGCCTGGCCCTTGTTGCTCGGGTTGGGGCCGACGTCGGCGATCGCGGCGGACGCGGAGAACCCGATGGCGGCGGCCGCGATAGCGGCACCGGCCAGAATACGACGGATCATTGTTTGCTTTCCTCCATGGATCGGCGCTGGAGTACCGGCGCCGGGTTCATACGTGCATAGCTGTGAGGTGCCGTTTTCAACGATCGTGGCGGACATCGGAGATGGCAAACTCGAAATGCCCTCATGGAGGTCAAGGAGGCGCTTGGATTCTTTGGCACTGGATTTCGGCGACCGGAGAAGTCGTCGTTGAGTATCGGTGTCCGTGGATATCGGCGTCCGTGTCACTCACGATTCTTCCGGCGGTCCTGCACAAGGCTGGAAGCGTCTGCCGCACGTCCTCGGCCGACCTTCTTCAGGTCCCGCCGAGGACGTACGGCCCCCGAACGCTTCAGTGCCCAGAAAGCCGCCCCGTGGCCTCGCGAGTCTCCACGATCAAGTTCTTTCGCGCACCAGGACGAAGGAGGGCGGTTGGCCACGCGGCCCGCTGCGGTGCGGTGCCGCCGCACTCCCCCGTCTGCGTCTCAAGCCTTAGTTGGACTTGGAGAAGCCGTTTTCGATCTCGGTGTCCTTGTTGGCGTCGCCGACCGAGGGCTGGTTGTTGTTCAGCGCCTGGACGTTGACCTCGTCGAGGATGTTGATGATCTCGACCTCGAGGTCGTTCAGCGAGTGGTTGGCGACGTCGTTCAGGATGTCGTCGATGATCTGGAACTGGCTCAGGATGGCCTGGCCGCCGTTGTACGGGTTGGGGCCGACGTCGGCGGACGCGGCGGACGCGGAGAACCCGAATGCCACGGCCGCGATAGCGGCACCGGCCAGAATACGACGGATCATGATTGCTTTCCTCCATGGATCGGCGCGGAATTCCAGCGCCATAGTCGTTCGTGCAGGGCTGTGAGGTGCCGCCAATAACAATTGCGGCGGGCGGCGGAACCCGCAACCCAGAAAGGCCTCATGGAGGTCAAGAAGCCACCTCGATTTTTTGGTGACGGCACTTAAGTCTTTCCATGGCCTCGCGGATCGCCACCGCCGGCTCTTTCGCATGCGCACGGGCAGGGGCAGGCCGGGTCACGGGGCCCGGCCGCCGCCTGCTTGGCCCGTGGACGCCCTGACCTACTCGGCGCTGGCCTTGCCGTTCTCGATCTCGGTGTCGCTGTTGTGGTTGCCGACCGTGGGCTGGTTGTTGTTCAGCAGCGGGACGTTGACCTCGTCCAGGATGTTGATGATCTGGACCTCGATGTTGTTGGCCGAGTGGTTCAGCACGTGGTTCAGCGCGTCATCGATGATCTGGAACTGGCTGATGACGTCCGCGCCCTCGTTGCGCACGTTGGGGCCGACGTCGGCGGACGCGGCGGTCGCGGAGAACCCGAAGGCGGCGGCCGCGATAGCGGCACCGGCCAGAATACGACGGATCATGGTTGCTTTCCTCCGTGGATCGGCGCGGAATTCCGGCGCCATAGTCGTTCGTGCAGGGCTGTGAGGTGCCGCGAATAACCCTCACGGGAAGCGACGAAAACCGCAACTCGGAAAGGCCCCAAGTAGGTCAAAGTGCCGCCTCCATTTTTTGGCTTCGGGTTTTCCCGGGCCTGCCGCGACACCGCCCTGTACTGGACTTCGGCGATCTGCATTCAACCGGTGTTCCGCGCCGGTGAGACGTCCACGGGGAATTCGTTCACCGCTCTTTGGACAAAGATCGACCGGCTCTTTGACGACTCCTTCTGCGCCGGTGCGTTTGCCGCCGGAGGCGCGTTACGATTCTTCGGCCAGGCGGTCGAGAGCCGCCGAGAGCCGCTGGAGCGCCGCCAGGCATTGCCTGGCGTCCTCCATCCCCAGCTCGCGCACCAGCCGGTCGGCGAACGCCTGGTGGCCGGGGTCGATCGTGGCGATCGCCGCCAGGCCGGCCCGCGTGGGCCGGAGCAGTTTGGCCCGCCGGTGCGCGGGGTTGGGCCGATATTCGGCCAGCCCCCGCTCCACCAGAAGGTCGGCGATCCGCTGCACGCCCTGCCGGGTCATGCCCATCACCCTGGCGATTCCCGCGACCGGCAGCGGCTCGCTCAGGACGGCTCCGAGCACCTGCCACCACGCGGCCGTCATTCCCGACGGCCGCGCCAGATCTTCCGCGACGTGCAGGAACTGCCCGTTGAGCCGGAAGGCGCCGAGCGCCATTCCCGACAACAACTCGCCGCTCTCGCTCACGCCGCCATCAACACCTCGAAAGCCGAGGCGTCGCTCCTGGCGAACAGCCGGAACCAGGCGTCGAGCACCTCGGGGCGGAAGACGTCGAGCCTGCGGAAGACCTCCCTGGCGAACGCGACCGGCTCGGTCGGGCCCGCCGTGATCAGGTCGCCGTCGAGCACCGCGTCCCGGTCGAGGTAGCGGGCGGCTCCGCCGTAGCCCTCCTGGGCCTGGAGGTACTGCGCCACGGCGCTGGTGTGGTCGCGCTCGTCGAGCAGCCCCTCGCGGGCCAGCCCCGCCGTGGCGCCGCAGATGGCGGCCACGGGCACCCCCGCGTCGAGGAACGCGCGGGCCTTGCGGGCGAACGGCGCCAGCGAGTCTCCCGCGTCCCAGAGATCGGCCCCGGGCAGGACGAGCAGCGCGCTGTCGGCCGGGGAGAGGTCGGCCAGGGCGAGATCGGGGGTCAGGCGCAGGCCGCCCATGGTGACCACCGGGTCGGTGGTGAGGCCGACGGTGACGATCCGGTAGCCGCCCGGTTCGCGGTGATAGTTCCCGTTGCGCAGGTGTGCGGTGAGGTGACCGGTCTCCCAGTCGGCGAGCGTGTCATAGACGGCGTGGTGCACGATTCTCTGCATGACAACATCTTGTCATCACGACAACATGCTGTCAATGCATTCCCATGGAAGGATGGACCGCATGGCAGAGATCGTCGGCGGAGGACGTCCGGTCAACGACGCCGAACGGCGCGTGATCGCTTATCTCCGTGACCGCGCGCCCGCCGACTGGTTGCTGCTGCACAACGTCGAGGTCCCACGCGGCCACGACGTCTTCGAGGTCGACTTGCTCGTGCTGACCGGCCACTCCCTCGTCGTGGTCGACGTCAAGGGCACCAGGGGCCGCATCGAGGTGTCCGGCACCCGCTGGTTCCCGCCCCGCAGGGAGGCGTTCGGCTCGCCGGTCACCAAGCTGCGCGGCACCGCCAAGGCGCTCAAGGGCCTGCTGGTGTCCAGGGCCACCCAGCTCGAACGCGTCTACGTCGACAGCCTCGTCGTGCTCACCTCGCCCGACGCCGAGCTGGTCGATCCCGCCGGGCGCGACGCGGTCAACGTCACCGACCTGCCCGGCCTGCTGGCCACCCTCAGCGACACCTCCCGGGTCAGGCGCGGGTGCAGCCCCGACGCGCGGCCGTACCTCACGGCGATCCTCGACGCGCTCAACCAGACCGTGCGCCGCAGCACCGCCCCGCCCCGCTACGGCAACTGGGAGGTCGAGGAGCAGCTCGGCGGCGACGCCAAGGTCACCGAGTACCGCGCGTTCAACGTCACGCTGCCCGGCAGCGAGACCGTGCTGCTGCGCGTCTACCAGGCCGACCCCCTGGCCGACCAGCAGGCGCGGGCCGCCGAGCGGCAGCGCATCGCCAACGCCTACCAGACCCTCGCCAGGATCCCGCCGCACCCGAACGTGGTGCGCTCACGCGACTTCTTCGCCATCGACGACGAGAGCCGCTTCGTGCTGGTGCTCGACGACGTCCACGGCGAGGCGTTGCACCTCGCGCTGGGCAAGTACGCGCCGCTCGGCCTCATCCAGGACCTGCTGCGCGGCCTCGCGCACGCCCACGCCCACGGCGTCGTGCACCGG
The DNA here is from genome assembly GCF_039531895.1 of Nonomuraea monospora. Classification (NCBI taxonomy): domain Bacteria; kingdom Bacillati; phylum Actinomycetota; class Actinomycetes; order Streptosporangiales; family Streptosporangiaceae; genus Nonomuraea; species Nonomuraea monospora. The sequence continues at coordinate 102,350 of NZ_BAAAQX010000016.1, read as the reverse complement.
GCGCTCACCCCGGCCGCCGTGCTCGTCACCGACGACGGGCACGCGGTGCTGACCGGGTTCGACTACGCCAAGCCGGGGCCGCGCAACTACACCGTGGCCCACGAGCTGGGCAACGTGCTCGACGCCGCGTACGTGGCGCCGGAGTGCCAGGAGCGGCCCGACCTGATGACCACCGCCTCCGACGTGTACTCGGCCGGGGTCATCGCCTTCCAGCTCCTCACCGGGCAGCTACCGACCAGCGGTGACGCCCATGGGCCCGACGTGCCCGAGGTGGTGCGGCGCATGCTCGACCACTCCCCCGCCAAGCGGCCTTCCGCGGGCGAGTCGCTGGAGCTGCTGCGCAGCTCGCCCCCTCCTGCCTCCAGGCTCAGGCGGTTCGTCCGCCGCATCGTGTCCCGCCCCTGACCGCCCCGGCCGAGGACAGGCCAGGACGCTGCTTCCGGCGCGGCCGAGAACAGGCCAGGACGCTGCTTCCGGCGCGGACGGGTGCGGGCTGGGCGGCGCGGACGGGTGCGGGTGGTGGGGTGAGGGCAGGCCGGGCAGCGAGAGGTGCCGCCCGGCCTACGCGCGGGTGATCGTGTCGAGGATGTCGATCACGTACAGCATGGGTTTGTGTCCGGGCGCGGGCACCGCGACCCGGCTGCCGACCCGGCGCCCGGCCAGCGCGCCGACCCAGGACTCCGGCACCGACCCCGCCTCCAGCGTGAACGCGCTGGGCCCGCCCCGCCGATAGGAGGAGTCCTCGACGGCCCGCGACGGCCACGACGCGGCCACGTACTGGATGACCACGCGGGACCCCGCCACGACCGGGTGGCCGGACCCGTCGATCAGGGTGCGCGGCGGGTCGGCGGGGGTGAGGTCGGCGGGGATGACCGGCAGCGTGCGGCCGACGAGCCGGGCGTCGGGCGGGTAGCCGCCCAGGATGTCGAAGACGAGCACCAGCGTGTCGGCGGGCGAGACGCCGGTCAGCGGCACGTTCGGCCCCATGGCCTCACCGGCCGGGCTGACCAGCATGACGCGGCTGCCGGCGGGCCGCCCGATGAGCGACTGCCGCCACGTCTCCGCCACCTGCCTGCCGTCGAAGACGACGGTGGTGGGCTGGTTGCCGTCGTGGGTGCTCAGGTAGGGCCGGTTGCCCGACCAGCGCCGGATGTCCACGTCGGCGAGCACCACGTCGCCCGGCACCGTGCGCCGCCCGTTCCCGACGGACAGCACCGTGATCCGCGGCGTGCGTCCGGGCTTGCCCTGGGGTATGGAGACGTTCGGCTTGCTGCCGAACCTTCCCGTCACGACGGGTTGCGAGCCGTCCTCGGTCACCCCGCAGGAGGCGGTGAGCATGAGGAGCGCAGGCCAGAACAGACGCACGATACCCTCCAGAGCCGAATCCGCATGGGCCGGATCCAGAGGAGTTACTTGCCGTAAGTGTCCCAAGGAAAGCTTCGGGGCTCGCCATCTCACGACAAACTTGGACGGTGAGTAAGCCGAATTTGGCGAGGCGGGTCGCGGAGGCGGCCGAGATCGCGCTGACCACCCGCAAGTACGTGACGTTCATCGACGTGGTGACGGGCCTGCGCTGGCTGCACTCCAGGCACGTGGACACCTGGCGGCAGGGCAGGGCGGCCACGCTGGCGGAGCTGGCCGCCGTGGACGAGGACCGCCTGCTCACCGCGGCCGGCCTGCTGCGCGACTGGGCGCGGGCCAAGGGGCTGCGGCCGGTGGACACCCCGTACGTGGCAGGCACCCGCGACCGCCGCGAGCTGCGCTTCACCGCCGGGCCCGAGCAGGAACCGTTCCGGGTTCACTGGCTGTCGCCCGACCTGAGCGAGGCCAGGGTGCGCAGGCTGACCGAGGCGCAGAGCAAGGCGCCCGACCTGGTGGCGGTGAGCCCGCTGCAGGCGTGGACGTGCGCGTCCTGCGCCGACACCGGCCCCTACCTGATCATGGAGGAGGACCAGCCGCACTGCCTGACCTGCGCGGACATGGACCATCTGGTGTTCCTGCCGTCGGGCAACGCGGCGCTCAGCCGCCGGGCCAAGCAGGAGAGCGGCCTGTCGGCGGTGGTCGTCAGGTTCAACCGGCGGCGCAAGGTCTACCAGCGGATGGGCCTGCTGGTGGAGGAGGCGGCGCTGGCCGCGGCAGAGGAGCGCTGCCTGGCCGACGAGGAGGTGCGGCTGCGCCGCCGGGAGCGCGACCGCGAGCGCAGGGCGGAGCAGGACGTCGAGTACCAGTCGGCGATGGCCGCCGAGATCGCGCGGCTGTTCCCCGGCTGCCCGGAGGCGCGGGCGCGGGAGATCGCCGAGCACGCGGGCCAGCGTGGCAGCGGCCGGGTGGGCAGGTCGGCGGCGGCCAGGGCGCTCGACGAGAACGCCATCACGCTCGCCGTGATCGCCTCGATCCGGCATCTCGACACCGACTACGACAGCCTGCTCATGGCGGGCGTCCCCCGGATGGAGGCCCGCGACCGCATCAGGGCCGCTATCGAACGCAAGCTCGAAGAGTTCCGCCGGCCGGGTTAGGGTCGGAAGCATGAGCGACGACTGGCACGACGTCAGGCAGGAGTTGCGCGCATTCGCGCTCGGGCTGCCCGAGACCCACGAGGATCATCCGTGGGGCGAGACCGTCATCAAGGTCAACAAGAAGGTCTTCCTCTTCCTCGGCCTCGACGAGCCGACGGAGAAGTGGGATCCGACGTTCGGCGTGAAGCTGCTGTCGGAGGCGCACGGTCACGCGCTGACCGTCGAGGGCGCGGCGCCCAGCGGTTACGGGCTGGGCAAGGCGGGCTGGGTGACCGTGCCGTTCCTGTCCCGCCTCCCGGAGACCGAGGTGCTGCTCGACTGGGTGGAGGAGAGCTACCGCGCCATCGCGCCCAAGCGGGCGATCAAGGAGCTCGACCTCAGGTGACGGCCAGCCTGGTCGCGTACCTGTCGTCGCGCCACAGCTCCTTGTCGAGCACCTCCAGCAGCGTGGTGGCGGCGTCGTACACGTCCGTGTAGCCGATGTAGAGCGGCGCGAAGCCGAACCTGAGCACGTCGGGCGCGCGGAAGTCGCCGTGCACGCCCCGGTCGATCAGCGCCCGCATCACCGGGTAGCCGTCGGGGTGACGCAGCGAGATCTGGCTGCCCCGCGCGGCCGGGTCGGCGGGCGAGGCCAGTTCGAGCCGGTCGCCGACAAGTTGCACGAACAACTCGCCCAGCGCCATGCTCTTGGCCCTGACCTGCGCCATCGGCACCCGCTCCCACACGTCGAGCGCCGCGTCCAGCGCCGCGAACGACAACACGTGCGGGGTGCTCACCGCGAAGCGCCGCACCCCCTCGGCGGGCCGGTAGCCGGTCTCGAACGCGAACGGCTCCGCGTGGCCGTGCCAGCCGGGCAGCACGTTCTCGGCGGCGGCCTGGTGGCGCGGGTTGACGTAGAGGAAGGCGGGCGCGCCCGGGCCGGCGTTGAGGTACTTGTAGGTGCAGCCCACGGCGAAGTCCGCGCCGGAGACGTCCACCTCCATGGCGCCGACACTGTGGCACAGGTCCCACACGATGAGCGCGCCGGCGGCGTGCGCCTCGGCGGTGACGGCGGGCACGTCCTGGCGGGCGCCCGTGCGGTAGTCCACCTCCGACAGCAGCACCACGGCGGCGTCGTCGAAGCGCCCCTCACTGAGGTCGCGCAGCTCGTAGTCGCCCAGCAGCGCGGCCAGGCCCTGCACCATGTAGTGGTCGGTGGGGAAGTTGCGCGTGTCCGAGACGATCACGCGCCGTTCAGGGCGCAGCCGCAGCGCCGCCGCCACGCACTGGTAGACCGCGATCGAGGTGCTGTTGCCCACGACGACCTGGCCGGGGCCCGCGCCGATCAGCGGGGCGATCCGGTCGCCCAGGGTGAGCGGCTGGTCGTACCAGCCCGCGTGGTTCCAGCCGCCGACGAGGTGCGCGCCCCACTCGTCCTCGACCGTCCTGCGCACCCGCTCGGCCGTACGCCGGGGCAGCGCGCCGAGCGAGTTGCCGACGAGGTAGATCACCCCTTCCGGCAGCACGAACTCGTCTTTGAACGCCCGCAGCGGGTCCGCGGCGTCGAGTGCGAGGCACTGGTCGCGATCCAAGGTCACTCCCGTCATGGAGGGATGGTGGCTATCACTCTGTTCACACCATTCTTGTACTGACGGGCGTACCAGTTCTGCACCGGGTTGTGCGTCTCGTCGAGCCGGAACCTGCCGCGCGGGCCCGCCAGCTCGCCCACCTCGCCCAGGGCGCGCGTCAGGTCGCCGCCCCTGGCCACGGCCGCGTCGATGAGGCGCATGGCGTCCCAGCTCTGCAGGGCCACGGCCGACGGGTTGCGCCCCGTCCTGTCCCGCCACCTGGCGACGAACGCGGCGTTGTCCGGGTTGTCCAGCGCGGGCGAGTACATGCCGACGCTCGTGATGCCCTCCGCGTCGGGGCCGACCGCCCGCAGCACGTCCTCGTCCGTGAGGTTCATGCAGGCCAGCAGCTCGATCCTGGTGTCGTAGCCGAGCTGCCTGTACGACCTGGCGAACGCGACCGCCTCGCCGCCGGCGTAGAACGCGAACAGCAGCCGGGCCTCGGGCGGGATCTGCTCGAAGTACGGCTTGAGGTCCGTGACCCGGCCGTACGGCGTCAGGATGCGCTTGAGCGGCTCGGCCCCGTACCCCTCGGTGAAGCCGTCGAGCGTCTCGACGCCGGCCGAGTAGTCGGAGCCCATGAGCACCACGGCGCGCCGCCCGTACCGCTCGGCGGCGTAGCGGCCGGCGGCGCGGCCGTGGTCGTGGTTGCGGTAGGAGACGCGGAAGACGTTCTGGCCGTCCAGTTCGTCGGAGCCGGCGTTGGCGACCACGACCGGGGTCCCGCCCGCGGCCTCGTCCACCACGGAGACGGCGACGGGCGAGGCGATCAGGCCGGTGAGCAGGTCCACGCCGGCGTCGTCGATCAGCCGCCTGGCCTCCTTCCTGCCCTGATCGGCGTTGCCCGCGTCGTCGGCCACCAGCAGCTCGGCCGCCCTGCCGCCCAGGCGGCCGCCGTGGTCGTCGAGGTACAGCCGCATGGCGGTCTCCATGTCGTCGCCGAGCATGGCGTACACGCCGGTCTGTGAGATGATCGCGCCGAGCTTGACCGGGAGCGTGTCCTCGTCGGGCGGCGGCACTGTGCCGCCGCAACCGGCGGCCATCAGCACCGCCAGTCCAATTACGGGCAGCCCCAGCACGGGTGCGCGCATGGGGAGCTCCCTTCAGCCCAGGAACGCCTCGGCGTTGGCTGCGAGCAGCTTCGCGCGGGCCGTACCGGACAGGAAGCCGGCTCGCCGGATCAGGTCACCGGAGGGTGACTCGCCCAGCGGGTAGGGAAAGTCGCTGCCGAGCATCACATGGTCCTCCCCGAGAGTGTCGACGAGCAGCCGCAGCGCGCGCTCGTCGAAGACGGCAGAGTCGACGCTGAACCTGCCGAGGTAGTGGGACGGCGGCCGTTCGGAGACGCCGACCAGGTCGGGCCTGCGATGCCAGGCGTTCTCGAACCGGCCGAGCCAGAAGGCGAACGAGCCGCCGCCGTGCGCGAAGCAGATCCGCAGGGTGTCCGGCACGCGGTCGAACACGCCGCCGAGGATCATCGCCAGGATGGACAGGTGCGTCTCGGCGGGCATGCCCACCAGCCACTGCGCCATCCACCGCTCGACGCGCGGGCCCGCGGGCATGTCCCACGGGTGCACGAAGACCGGGATGCCGCGCGCCGCGCAGTGCTGGAGGAACCGCACGACGCCGGGGTCGTCGAGGTCGCGGTCGCCGACGTGGTTGCCGATCTCCACGCCCCTGTGCCCGGCCGCCACGCAGCGGTCGAGCTCCGCGCAGGCCAGGTCGGGGTCCTGCAGCGGCACCTGGCAGAACGGGATCAGCCGCGGGTCGGCGCAGATCTCCAGCGCCAGGTCGTTGAAGATCTCGGCGATCCGCACGCCCTGCGCGGCCGGCCGGTCGTAGCCGAAGAAGACCGGGGTGGGCGAGACCACCTGCCGGTCCACGCCGTCCTGGTCCATGCGTTCCAGCCGGACCCGCGGATCCCAGCAGTCATCCTGAATTTTCCGGAAATCACGGTCGTTGACGAGGATCATCGCTTCGCGCTCGGAGTCGATCCTCAGCCGGGGCGCCCCGGGCCAGCCCAGCTCGGGCCAGCCCTTGGGCACGTGGTGCGTGTGGACGTCGATCACCATCTAGCCCTTGCCAGGGTGCAACGCGCCGCATCCACCGCACGTACGGGCCTTCTCATCGCCGTAGAAGGCCTCGAACACCGGCGGCAGGTCCTTGACGATGTCGCGCACCTGCAGCTCGACCTCGTGGACCAGCTCGCCGCACTCCATGCAGTACCACTGGAACCTCTCCAGCTCGCCCTCCGGCCGGATCCGCTCGACCACCAGCCCCACCGACCCGGCCTCGGGCCGCTGCGGCGAGTGCGGCACGCGCGGCGGCAGCAGCCACATCTGGCCCTCGCGGATGTGCACGGTCTCGGGGCCGTTCTCGGTGACGACGTTGACGTGCATGTTGCCGCGCACCTGGTAGAACAGCTCCTCGTACGGGTCCACGTGGAAGTCCGTCCTGGAGTTGGGCCCGCCGACCACCATCACGATGAAGTCGTTCGCCCCTTCGAAGACCACCTTGTTGCCGACGGGCGGCTTGAGCAGGTGGGCGTGCTCGTCGATCCACTTGGTGAAGTCGATGGGCGGGATCATGACAGCTCCTGAGGATGGTAGGCGACGGCTTGCATCTCGATGAGGAGGTGCGGATGCGGGAGCTGGTGCACCGCGACCGTGGTCCTGGTGGGCCCCTCCTCGTCGAAGAACTCGGCGTAGACCTCGTTGTAGCCCTTGAAGTCGTTCATGTTCACCAGGTACGTGGTGATCTGCACCAGGTCGGCGAGCGAGCCGCCCGCGGCCTTGAGAATGTCGCCGATGTTCTCGATGACCGCCCTGGTCTGGGCGCGGATGTCCAGGGTCGTCGCGCCGTGCTTGTCCACCTCGACGCCGACGAACGTGTCGTCGGGGCGCCGGCAGCTCGTGCCCGAGACGTACAGGAAGTCACCGGCCCGCTTGACGTGGGGGAACCTGCCTCGCGGGGTGGCCTTGCCGGGCACGCGCATGGCCTTCGGCCGTACTTGCGGGCTCACTTGCCGAACACCGCCCGCACCGGGCCGAGGCCCTCGATCCGCGCCTCGAACACGTCTCCTGGCTCGACCGGCGCCACCGGCCCGAGCGAGCCGGTCAGCACCACGTCGCCGGCCCGCAGCGGGTAGTCGGTGCGGCCCAGGCGGGTGGCCAGCCAGACGGCGGCGTTGAGCGGGTGCCCGAGTACGTCCGCGCCGGAGCCGGCCGACACCTCCTGGTCGCCCCGCGTCATCGTCATCCGCGCCGCCCGCAGGTCGAGCCCGCGCAGCGGGACGGGCGTGCAGCCGAGCACGAACGCGCCCGAGGAGGCGTTGTCGGCGATGGTGTCGACCAGCCTGATGTCCCAGCCCGCGATCCGCGAGTCGGCGATCTCGATGGCCGGCAGCGCGAAGTCCACCGCCCTGATCACGTCGGCCACCGTGAACGGGCCGCCCTTCAGGTCCTCGCCGATCACCAGCGCGACCTCCGCCTCGGCCCTGGGCTGCAGGAACCGGTCCGGCGGGATGGGCTGGCCGTCGCCGTAGCAGGTGTCGGCGAAGAGCATGCCGAAGTCGGGCTGGTCGATGCCGAGCCGCTGTTGCAGCGTGGTGTTCGTCAGGCCGATCTTCCTGCCGACGAGCCGCCGCCCCGCGCCGAGCGCCTCCTTCGTGCCCAGTTCCTGCACGGCGTACGCGTCGGCCGCCGTGCCCACCAGGTCCCTGATCGGAGCGCAGGGCAATCCCGTGCGCGCCGCCTCCGCCAGCCGGTCGGCCGCCTGGGCGTGCGCGTCCACTGCCTGGGACCATTCGTCATGCATCGGGTTGCTCCAGTTTGATGGTGATCGTGGTGGGTTCTGAGTAGAAGTCGAGTGACCTGGTGCCGCCCTCCCTGCCGATGCCCGACAGCTTCACGCCGCCGAACGGGGTGCGCAGGTCGCGCAGGTACCAGGTGTTGACCCAGACGAGCCCGGCGTCCAGGCGCTGGGCCACGCGGTGGGCGCGGTCGAGGTTGGTGGTCCACAGCGTGGCGGCCAGGCCGTACTCGCTGTTGTTGGCCAGGTCGACGGCCTCGGCCTCGCTGTCGAAGGGGGCGACGTGGCACACGGGACCGAAGATCTCTTCTCTGTTGAACCTCGACCATTCAGACAAGCCTGTCACCACCGTCGGCTCCACGAAATAGCCGGAATCGCGATGATCACCGAACACGGGGACACTGCCTCCTGCCAGCACCTTGGCTCCCTCCGAGCGGGCCAAGGCGTAATAGGAGAGCACCTTCTCGCGGTGCTCCGCCGAGATCATCGGCTGGGGCTCCACCTCCTGGGCGCGGACGGCCAGCCGGACGCAGAAGTCCTCGAAGATCGAGCGGTGCACGTACATGCGCTCGGTGCACAGGCAGACCTGGCCGCCGTTGGTGAAAACCGATCGCACCGTGCCCTCGACCGCCTTGTCGAGGTCGCAGTCCTCGAAGACCAGCCCGGCGTTCTTGCCGCCCAGCTCGAAGGAGATCGGCTTGACCCGGTCGGCCACCGACTTCATGATCGCCGTGCCGGTGCCTGTGGAGCCCGTGAACGTCACGGCGTCCACCCCGGGGTGCTCGACGAGGAGCTGGCCGGCGGAGCCGTACCCGAAGATGATGTTGACCACGCCGGGCGGCAGGCCGGTCTCCTGGCAGATCTCCGCGAAGACGGCCGCCGAGCCCGGCGTCTGCTCCGACGGCTTGACCACCACGGTGTTGCCCGAGACCAGGGCAGGCGCCAGTTTCCAGGTCATCAGCAGGAACGGCAGGTTCCACGGAACGACCACCGCGACCACGCCGAGCGGCTTGCGGATGGTGTAGCTGAGGATGCCCGACAGGTGGAAGGCGTCCTCGGGGCGCTGGGCGGCGATCTCGGCGAAGGCGCGGAAGTTGGCGATGCCGCGCGGGATGTCGAGGGTGCGGGTCTGGTCGAGCGGCTTGCCCGTGTCGGCGATCTCCGCCGCCACCAGGTCGTCGAAACGCGCCTCGATGCCCTCGGCCAGCCGCCGCATCCACCCGGCGCGCTCGCCGACAGGCATCGCCGCCCAGTCGCGGGCCGCCTCTCTGGCAGCCCGCACCGCGCGGTCGACCACCTCCGGGTCGGCCTCGTGGACCTGCCTGATCACCGCGCCGGTGGCCGGGTCATGGACGGGGAACGCCTTGCCCGCGGCCACCGGCTGGCCACCGATGAAATGGGTCAGCACAACGGTCTCCTCATCTCTCCCTCGCCTCCCGGTATAGATCGCGGAGCCGCTCGTGGACAACAGGGAGTTCCGGGGACACGGAACCTGTCGATCGCATCGTCTCGCCCTATCGCGGCGCGCGCTATGAGCGATGCTGGTGGACATGCAGACCCGTACAGATCAGATCACCGCCCACGACGGCTCCTTCGACGTCCGCGTCTGGCTGCCCGACTCGGGCTCCGGCCCCGGCATCCTCCTGGTGCAGGAGATCTACGGCGTGGGCCCGTACATCGAGAAGGTCGCCGCGGAGCTGGCCTCGCGCGGCTACGTGGTGGCCGCGCCCGACCTGTTCTGGCGCCTGCGGCCCAACTGGGTGGGCGAGCACACCCCCGAGGGCACCCAGGCGGCGCTGGAGCTGGCCCAGGGCTTCGACCTCGCGCAGGGCGTGGCCGACTGCGCGCTGACGGTCTCCCATCTGGCCTCGCTGCCCGAGGTGCGCGGCGGGGCCGGCGCGGTCGGCTTCTGCCTGGGCGGCTCGGTCGCCTACATGCTCGCCACGCAGATCGAGCTGGCCGCGGTGCTGTCCTTCTACGGCTCCGCCGTGCCCGACGCGACCGGGCTGATGGAGCGCATCCAGGCGCCGCTGCTGCTGGTGTTCGGGGGGAGCGACCCGTACATCCCGCGCGAGAGCGTGGCCGCCGTGGAGAAGGCCGCCGAGGGCCGGCCGAACGTCGTCGTGCACGTCGAGGAGGAGGCCGGGCACGCCTTCCACAACAGTGAGTCGCCGATGTTCCACCAGCCGGAGCCGGCGGCGCGCGCGTGGGAGGTGGCGATCGCGTTCCTGGACCGGCATCTGCCCTCCCGGTGAGACCTGTCCAATTCGACAGCTTCCGGTATCCCTAGATCAACCGCCATCATGAGCGGATGGCGCGCACGTGGGAATTGTGGGGAAACGTCATTATTGCTGGTACCTTTGCGCTCCCCCTGGCCTTGCTGGCAATCATGCTTCTCTCCCGTCACCGCTCTCGCGCCGGCCATCCCGCGCCCCTGCGCGCCTCCCTCGCCGACGTCGGCATCGTGGTCGGGACGGCGCCGTGGATCTGGATGATCCTGACACCGTCGGACGGCCCGTCAGGGGTGAACCTCATCCCGTTCACCGACCTGGCGGACCTGGCCGGGGCACCGTGGGAGGCGGTGTCGGTGCAGGTCGGAGGCAACTTGCTGGTGTTCGCGGCGCTCGGCGCGCTGCTGCCGGTGCGCAGCGCCGCGATGTCCTCGCCCGGCCGCGTTGCGGCGGTCGCCGCGGCATTTTCGGTCCTGGTCGAGGCACTCCAGTACGTGTGCCGTCTGGGGCGTCTGTCCTCCGTGGACGACGTCATCCTCAATGCGACAGGCGCCGTGATCTTCGCTTTGGTTACTCGCCGCTGGTGGGCCCGGGCACATACCGACGGGGACCGTTCCATGGTTACGGACCGCTAAAACATCGCGGAATTCACCACTCGGGCACGATCCTCTCAAAATCAGCCCGCGACCAAGGCCCGCTTCTGTGCGATCGTGGACAAGACGGGGCAAGTTCTCTGGAGACGCCACTACGCGGTTGGTGACAGAGGGTGATCAAAGTTGTCTGAATCCCCGGTACCCCACGAGCCCCCTATCTATCGACGCATCGCCGACGGTCTCCGCGCCCGGATTCTGTCCGGTGAGTTGCGCGACGGGGACCGACTACCGGGCGAGAACGCGCTTATGGCCGAATACGCAATCGCACGAGCCACCGCCAGGCAGGCGCTTGCCGTACTGATCAACGAAGGGCTGGCGGTGCCCAGACGAGGTTCGGGGGTTTACGTGCGGCTGTTCAAACCGATCCGCAGGCACGGCTCACGCCGCCTGTCACGAGAGCAGTGGGGTCAGGGACGCGCCATCTGGGACGCCGACACGCGTGGCCGCCCTTTCACCGTCGACGCCTTAGAGGTGGCGTTGGAGCGAGCCACCGAGGATGTGGCCGCCGTGCTGGAGAGCGGGGAGATCTGGGTGCGCAGGCGCCGCTACTCCGTCGACGCCAGACCCGTGCAACTGGCCACCTCCTCCTTCCCCGCCCGCCTGGTCGAGGGCAGCGCGATCACCCTCGCCGACACCGGACCAGGCGGCGTCTACGCCAGGCTCAGCGACCTGGGCCTGCCCCCCGCCCACTTCACCGAGGAGGTCAGGGCCCGCATGCCCGCACCGCGCGAGAGCAGCCTGCTCGACCTGCCCGCCGGGACGCCCGTCATCGTGATCGCGCGCACCGCGTACACGTCGGGCGGGCTGCCGGTCGAGCTCAACGAGATGGTGCTGGACTCCGCGGCTTACGTACTCCAGTACGACTTCGACGCGTGAATCAAGCCGATCTGTCAAGCGATAGGTTGACCTGTCCATTACGATCATTGAATTCTCTAGAGAGGTACCGCATCTTCTAAGGAGATGGAACCTCGCCTGGGGGCCCGGGAAAGGTGGACAGCGATGTCCTTTGATCGGCATCTCGCCGAGATCGCCCGGGAGTACCCCCAGTGGACCATCTGGCGGAGCGACGCGGGCCGCTGGTGGGCCACGAGACACCATCCGCTGAGCGCGGCGCAGCGCGATGCCGGATGTGCGATGACCATCGACGCGGACGACCCGGACGGCCTGCGCGACCGGCTCCGGGACCAGGAAAGGCGGGCCGGCGAGCAGCACACGTGGCGAGCCGGCCCCGCACCACCTTGACGCAGGCCGTGGAGCGTTCCCCGGCCCGCGTCCATGAGCAGCCCGGTGCCGGGTCCAGCGTCTCGGCGGCCCCGGTACCGGGCCCCCAAGGTTTACGGAGGGGCCACGAACGCGGAAGTCTCCGACCCGATCGGGGGCGGGGGCTTCCGCTCCCCCACCCTCCGCAGCCTCCCGGTGCGACGGCCGAGGTCACCTCGGTGGCGGTGACCTCGGCCTCTCACACCCGCAGGCGCTACTTGCGCGAGTCCGACAACCGGCCGATGTTCACGTCCGTGTCGTCGGAGATGACACCCTCCCGCTGCTGCTCGCCGGTCTCGTCCTTGACGATGACCCGGACCGTCCGCTCGGGGTCCTCGGCGTCCTCCGTCGCCGGCACCTCGGGCTGCTCGGGCTGCTCGGCCTGCTCTGACTGAGCGGACTGGGCGGACTGGGCGGACTGGGCGGGCGCGTCGGTCAGTGCGGGCGGGGCGGAGGGGGCGGGCGGGGCGATGGCCTCGGGCACCAGCGGCCCGGCGTTCGACTCGGCACGCATGAGGTCGCCCAGCACCGAGCTGATCTCGGTCAGCCGCCGCACCACCTCCGTGTGCGTGTTGCTGAGGTACTCGACCCGGCGTCCGGCCTGCTCGTCCAGCGCCGTGGCCCGCTGGTGCGCGGTGGCCAGCATGTTCTCGGCCTCGGCGTGCGCCCCTGACAGGAGCTGCTCGGCCTGGGCGTTGGCCGACGCCATCACCTGCTCGGACTCGGCCCTGGCCATCGTGAGCGTGCGCTCGGCCTCGGCCCTGGCCTCCCGCACCGTCTCCTCGGCCTCGCTGCGGGCGGAGCCGAGCTGCTCCTCCGCGTCGCTGCCCGCCTGGGCCAGCATGCGCTCGGCGGCCTGGGTGGCCTCGCTCACCCGCCGCTCGGCCTCGGCCTGCGCCGAGGTGAGGATCTTGTCGGCGGTCTCACGGGAGGTGGTCACCAGCCGCTCGGCCTCCGACTTGGCGGCGTCGCGGACGCTGGCGGCCTCGGCCTCCGCGTCCTCGCGTTTGGCCGCCGCCTCCTCCTCTCCGAGCCGGAGGATCTGCGCCAGCCTGGGGCTCAGGTCCTCGTAGCTCTGCGGCGTCTCGACCATGCGGCGCCTGGCCTCGGCCAGCTCGATGCGGCCCTGCTCCGCCTGCTCGATGGCCCGTGCCAGCCGCTCTTCCAGATCTCTGATCTGGTTACGGGTGCGGATGATGTAGTCGTGAACCTGGCGGCGGTTGTAGCCGCGCATCACGACCTCGAACGTGTCCTCTTGCATCAGATCGGGAATGCTCTCGTGCTGGTTCATCATGGCGATTACCTGGGGTTTTCGTCGTGAGGCGGGGGAAAACTAGCGGGTTGTGAGGGTTCGGCGACGGGACGTCAGGAAACGACTTTCCTGCCATCTGCCCACGTCCGCAACCCGAACGCCATACCCCGAGCTGGAATTACGATGTCTCGAATGTACATAGCAGCGTTGGACAACGGAGCAGTCCCGGACATACATCCTGAAGCGTACATAGCCCCTGGTGCGGTCGTGGTGGGCCGCGTCCGGGTGGGTCGCGCGTCCAGCATCTGGTACGGCTCCGTGCTCCGCGGGGACGACGAGCGGATCGAGATCGGCGCGGAGTGCAACGTCCAGGACCTGTCGTGCCTGCACTCCGACCCGGGCGAGCCCGCGATCCTGGAGGACCGCGTCAGTCTGGGCCACAAGGCCATGGTCCACGGCGCCCACGTGGAGACCGGCGCGCTGATCGGCATCGGCGCGATCGTGCTGGGCGGCGCCCGCGTCGGCGCGGGCACCCTGGTGGCGGCCGGAGCCCTCGTGGGCCCCGGCAAGAAGATCCCGGCGGGCGTCCTGGTCGCGGGGGTGCCCGGCAAGATCGTGCGTGAGCTCACCGACGACGATCGCGACTCCTTCGCCCGCACGCCGGACAACTACCTGGCCAAGGCACTCAGGCACCGGCAGGCGTCATCGCTTTGATCAGGACGTCGTCCGACACCGAGGCCGGGTTGAGCGGGTCGGCGTAGTCGGGCAGCTCCGGCCTCAGGAAACGGACGTAGTCGACCGTGAGCTTGAGGTCGGGGGTGCCCTTGACCTGCTTGGCGTTGCCCTTGGCCGCGTCCTTCTTGAGCGTGCTGTAGCTGTCCCAGTCGGTGTAGGCCGTCACGCCCCACTGGAGCACGTCGGGCAGGTTGGACGGCCAGCGCTGGGCCACCTTCCACTTGCCCTTGTCCTCCTTGTAGATCGCGACGAAGACGCGGCCCACCCGGGCCAGCACCAGCTCCACCCAGCCGCTCTTGACGGCGACCTCCTTGGGCTTGGAGCTGCCGTCCTGGGTGTACTTGGCCTCCACCTGGCCGCTCTTCTCCCCGGTGCCGACGGTGACCGAGACCCAGTTCGGCTTGGCGTACGAGCCGGGCTGGCGGGCCATGAGGCCGCCGAGGGAGAACTTGCGCTTGGGCTGGCCCCCACTCTTGCCCTCGACCTTGACCCGGGCGTGCATGACGATGTCGCCGGCGAGATCCTGGTACACGAAGGGCCCGCGGAAGCCGTCGAACCAGGCCGAGACGTTGGGCTCCAGGTACATCGCGCCGTTCACCGTCTTGTTGACGTCGTACTTGGTGAGCCGGTCGATGTCCTTCTCGGTCTCGCTGAGCTTGGTCCACATCTTCAGGTCGGCGGCGTCGTCGAACTCGGTGGAGGCCTCGCCCACCTCGCCGCCGGGTGCGGGCGGGGTGGCGTTCTGTGAGGTGAGAATGCCCGGCCCGGTGGGTGTGGGCTGCGCCGCGGTCGTCGTACCGCAACCGGAGAGCACGCTCACGACCGCCAACGTCCCTGCTACCTTCGCCCTCATGTCGGACATTCTGCCGTGAAATGCCGATGGATGATCCGAGTACGCCCAGTACGATGACCGCCGTGCCACCCTGGGATGCGTTCACCGCCGCGGAGGCGGAGGTCCGCGCGATGGTCGCGGACCCGCGCTGGCAGGGTCTTTCCGTGCCCGACCGCGCGCACGTCCTGGCGGCCAGAGTCCTGGTGACCCCGGACGGCGACCGGTGGCTGTTCGGCACGCACGCGCGCTGGCACCTGCTCGACCCCGCCGACGGCCGCTGGCATCCGGCTCCGCCGCCGCGCGGCACGCGGGTGCGCCGGGTGACGCACGCCGCGGCGGTGCTGCCGGACGCCGTGGTGCCGCCCGGCCACGACTTCCACGCCGAGCCCGGCTCCACCCAGTCGTTCATCGGCCCCGACGTGCCCGCGCGCCTCACCGAGCAGCTCAGGGTGCTGGTGCGGGCCTCCGGGCGCAAGTCGGAGCTGGACTATCCGCTGACGGCCTTCGACGAGATCTTCGCCACAGACGTGCCGAGCACGGTGGCGGCCGTCTGGGGCACGATCATGTGGTGCGCGTACGCGCCCGCCTTCGACGGCAACGAGCGGCTGATCACCGTCTTCGGCGAGTACCTGCGCCGCTCGCTGCCCGGCGACGAGTGGGTGCGCTGGCTGCCCGCGCCGCCGCTGCTGGACCTCGTCACGCTGGTCGCCGAGCGGATGCGGGCCGGACGCCACCGCGCCGCGCTCAGGCTGGCCGCGGTGATGGCGGACACGGCCCAGATCCTGCTGCTCGACACCCGCTTCAGGCCGCGGGCGCTGGCGCTGCTCACGATGGTGGAGCCGCTGCTGCGCCGGCCCGGGTTCGGCGACCCGTACGACGACGACGCGGCGATGCGCGGCGAGTGGCTGGAGCGCTGCCCCGCGCGGCTGTGCAGGGCCCTGCTCGTGGAGAACGACCCCGAGGCGCACTTCGCCCACACCGTCTACGACCTCGTGGACGCCCTGTCGTTCACGCCTGAGCCGCGCCGGGCGGCGGCCGCGTTCCTGGCCGACCTGTCCGACTCCAGGGGGACGCTGCCGGGACGGCTGGACCACCGGCTGCGGATGGCGTACGAGGAGCTGCGGGAGGCGGGCCTCACGGGCACGTCCGCGGCCGAGACGACGCAGCCGGACGGCTTCCCCGTCCGCACGGGCGAGGCGGCTCCGGCGTCGGAGGTGGCGCCGCCCGACAGGGGCAGCGCGGCGGCGGTGCTGGGCGCCGCGTACGCCATGGGGCTGGCGTGGGGCAGGCTCACGGGGGCGAAGCTCCCGGGGCGCGGGCTGGCGGGACAGTCGGCACTCGTACGCAGGATCGTCCACGAACGGGACGACCACCACACAGACCACATCTAAACCACTAATGCCGCTATTTCCCCCTTACTCCTCCTATATCGTTCTAACCCCTGAGATAACAGCAATTTCGCTGAATTGTGATCTCGGATTCGGGAAATGATCCTGACGGGGCCCCCGAGGCGCTGAAAGGAATGACTCCGATGGGCCATGTCGCCGGAAGGGCCTCCGCCGTAACCTCGTAGAGGGTGTGGGCTGCGGAAGGAAGGACGACGCGGTGGGGCACGACGACCTGGACTCTCGGGTCCATGACCGTGTCGCGTTGGACGAGATTGCGCTCTACGCCGAGGTGCTCACCGCCGTGGCAGTCAGTGAGCGGCGGCTGACCTTGGACGAACTCGACGACGCGCTCGGATTGCGGACTTCGGCGAGTCGCTGAAGAACCAACTCGATTACCAAGACCCCGGGGACCTAGTTCCCGGGGTTTCACATAACTAGTCAATCCACGGCTGGATCATCCGACTTACGGATGAGGCCCTCAGGTAAGAGGGCTAGACCCCTGCTACGAACGCACGAGGCGGGCGATCGCCGCCGACGCCTCCTTCACCTTCGCCTCGGCCTCGGGGCCGCCCGTGTTGATCGCGTCGGCCACGCAGTGCGAGATGTGCTCCTCCAGCAGCCCCAGCGCGACCGCCTGGAGGGCCCGGGTGGCGGCGGAGACCTGGGTGAGCACGTCGATGCAGTAGGCATCGTCGTCGACCATGCGCTGCAGACCCCGGATCTGGCCCTCGATTCGCCGCAGGCGCGTCAGATATGCCTGCTTGTCTCCGCTGTACCCATGCATGGTTCTACGGTACCCGTAAGGAGTATGGGCTAGCGGAGATCGGCGATGAGCTTCTCCCACTGCTCGACCACCTCGTCGGCCGAGTGCCGCACCGCCGTGTCGAGCGCGCCCGCCGCCAGCGAGCGCCGCCTGCGCTCGTCGTCGAT
Organism: Nonomuraea monospora; assembly: GCF_039531895.1. Classification (NCBI taxonomy): domain Bacteria; kingdom Bacillati; phylum Actinomycetota; class Actinomycetes; order Streptosporangiales; family Streptosporangiaceae; genus Nonomuraea; species Nonomuraea monospora. Next base: position 85,136 of record NZ_BAAAQX010000016.1, on the reverse strand, counting down.
CAGCGCCAGCAACGCCGCCGCGAAGAACTGCAGGTCACCCTCGGCCTCCGGCACCAGCACCCCGTTGTAGCCGGTCGCCACGAACTCCCTGGGCCCCTTGGCCCCGTCGAAGGCCACCACGGGCACCCCGCACCCCATGGCCTCCAGCACGGCCATGCCCAGGTCCTCGCTGCGCGAGGTGGTGGCCACGATCGAGGCCTTGGCGAACTCGCCCGCCAGATCGGGCGTGGTGCCCATGAAGTAGACGTGGTTGTGCAGGTTCAGCTCGCGCACCAGCGAGCGCAGCCGCCGCTCCTCGGGGCCGCCGCCGTACAGCCTCAGCCGCCAGTCGGGCCGCTTGTCCGCCACGATCGCGAACGACCTGATCAGCCTGTCGTACGCCTTCACCGGCACCCACCGGCCGCCGGCGGCCACGATCCTGTTGTCCATCCGCGAGCGCGGCCACGGGCCGCCCGGCAGCGCGTCCAGCACGTTGTGCACGACGGTCGTGTCACCCAGGAGCCTGCTCCACTCCTCCTGGGCCGTCTCCGTGGCCGTCACGACGGCGCTCAGGCGCGGGTAGAAGCGTTTGACGGGCCCGGGGACGGCCGGCCTGCCCCACTCGCGGGCGATCCTGACGGTGTCGCGCGGCGCGTGCCTGGCGGCCTGCACGCCGAGCCCCGGCCTGGTCGTGATGAGCACGTCTGCCCTGAGGTTGCGCAGCACCCGCCACAGCGCCACCTCGGTGCGCACCTGACCGCGCGGCAGCAGGTGCCTGACGCCCGGGCGCACGTCCACCACGCTGCGCATGCCGACCTTGGGGCCGACGGGGAAGAACGGCTTCTCCTTCTGCCGCCTGACGCTGATCACCTCGACGTCGTGCCGCTCGGCGAGCGCTGTCGCCAGGTTGAGCGTGGCGCGCACGTCGCCCCGCATGGCGTACGCGGAGGCGAGCACCAGGCTGACCTTCATCCGCCGACCTCGATCCGCAACTCGTCGTCGGCGGTGTAGCAGGGTTTGATCAGGACGCCGTCCACGCGGGCCGACGGGTAGTGCAGCCGACGCCGCTTGCCGTCCACGTCGTCGAGCCGCGCGCCGAGCCGCAGCGTGGCGGGCACGCCGTCCACGTGCAGCGCGGGCTCCCAGGTGCCGGAGCCCTCAGGGTCGGCGGCGAGCACGTCCACGAGCGAGACCGCCGCGTGGAAGCGCACGCCCTGCACCGTGGCGGTGCTCTTCAGGTGAGCGCCCGTCTGCCTGCGCTCCAGCGTCATCACGGCCTCGTGACGGGAGTCGTCGTCCTCCAGGCCGGTGTAGGCCAGCAGGCCCATCACCTCGAAGCGGCCCTCCCTGAACCAGATGGAGCGCACCTCGGCCACCGGCTCGGCGTCGGAGATCTTCAGCGCGAGGAAGCCGTTGCGCGTCCGGTATGAGCGGTAGGCGAGCGTGCGCCTGCACAATGCATACGCGTCGAGATGGTCGAGCGAGAACCCGGGATCGACGCTGCGCAGCCGGCTGCGCTTGCCCTCACGCCGCAGGTACGCGTCCCACCGGCCGGTGCTGAGCTCCAGCGGCGCCAGCGAGACGGCCAGCGTGGCCTCGCGCGCCCGCGCGCCTGGGCTGCCGAGCAGCACGTCGCGTTCCACCCCCGTGGTGCGATGCCGGAGAACGAGCTCGGTGCCGTCTTCCAGTGGTTCGTCGATGGCGAGTCGCAGGGAGAGCACGTCGGCCAGGGTGACTTCGGCGTCCGTGACGACGACGCCCATCACGAGCCCCCTCCCCGTCGAATAAGGCCATGCGACGTTGAGGTTACCGTGATTTTCCCGTTATGTGGATGCCAGATTTCTTCCGGTCACACCGATTGACAGGCGAAACTCCTCCACACCGAGTGTGGAGGAGTCCGACATCTCGCGTCAGGACGCGCCCTTGACCGACTTGATCAGAAGCTGCGCCACGTCCACGACTTCCAGCGATTCCTTGGCCTCGCCGTTGTTCTTCTTCTCGTTGATCGCGTCGCCCAGCATCACCATGCAGAAGGGGCAGGCCGTCGAGACCGTGTCCGGGTTCGTGGTCAGCGCCTCGTCCACCCGCTCGGTGTTGATGCGCTTGCCGATGCGCTCCTCCATCCACATGCGCGCGCCGCCGGCGCCGCAGCAGAAGCCCCGGTCCTTGTGCCGGTGCATCTCCTGCGTCTGCACGCCGGGCACCTTGGACATGATGTCGCGCGGCTGGGAGTAGACCTTGTTGTGCCGGCCGAGGAAGCACGGGTCGTGGTAGGTGATCTTCTCCTCGATCGGGGTGACCGGGGTGAGCAGCCCCTCGTCCACCAGCTTCGACAGGAGCTGCGTGTGGTGCACGACCTCGTAGGTGCCGCCGAGCTGCGGGTATTCGTTGGCCAGCGTGTTGAAGCAGTGCGGGCAGGTGGCCACGATCTTCTTGACGCCGGCCTCGTTGAGCGTCTCGATGTTCTGCTGGGCCAGCATGTTGAACAGGTACTCCATGCCCAGGCGGCGGGCCGGGTCACCGGTGCACGCCTCCATCGGGCCGAGCACCGCGAACTTCACGCCCGCGATGTGCAGCAGCTCCGCGACGGCCTTGGTGGTCTTCTTGGCCCGGTCCTCCAGCGCGCCCGCGCAGCCGACCCAGAACAGGTACTCGGTGTCCTCGGGCATCTTCTCCTCGACCATCGGGACCTCGAAGTCGAGCTCCTCGATCCAGTCGGCCCGCTTCATCTCGGACATGCCCCACGGGTTGCCCTTGTTCTCCAGGTTCTTCACCATCACCCCCGCCTCCGACGGGAACGACGACTCCACCATCACCTGGTAGCGGCGCATGTCGAGGATGTGGTCGATGTGCTCGATGTCCACCGGGCACTGCTCGACGCAGGCGCCGCAGTTGGTGCAGGACCACAGCACGTCCGGGTGGATCACGCCTTCCTCGCCGACGAGCGGCTTTTCCAGCAGCGCCAGCACGTCGGTGTCCTTGTGCTCCACGCCCGCCGAGGCCGCCAGCAGGTACGGGGCCACCTTGAAGGCGTGGTCACGCTGGTCGAGGATGAGCATCTTCGGCGACAGGGGCTTGTCGGTGTTCCACGCCGGGCACTGCGACTGGCATCGGCCGCACTCCGTACAGGAGTAGAAGTCCAGGAAGCCCTTCCACGTGGTGTCGCCGATCTTGCCGCGGCCGAGCCGCTCGGGGTCGAGGTCCTCGTCCTCGAAGTCGACCGGCTTGCCGTCCACCCGCATCTCGGGCGCGCCGCCGAGGCCGTCGGGCCGGCGCGAGAAGAGCACGTTGAGCGGGGCGGTGAAGATGTGCAGGTGCTTGGAGTTCACCACGATGACCAGGAACACCAGCATGAAGCCGATGTGCAGGAGCAGCGCGATCTCCTCCAGCAGCGCGTTCTGCGGCAGCAGGTCGCCCAGCGCCAGCGAGACGAACGCACCGGAGGAGTAGGGGAAGTTGCCGTTGGCCGCCGCCGCGCCCCTGGCCAGGAAGAGCGTCCAGATGATGTTGAAGATCATGAACAGGACGAGCCAGGCGCCGCCGAGGTGCGAGCCGGAGAAGCGGGAGCTCCTGCCGAGCGTCTTGGGCGAGTTCTTGACGCGGATGATCGCGAAGGCGACCAGGCCGAGCAGACACGCCACCGCGATGAAGTCCTGGAGGAAGCCGAGCACGCCCCACGTCCCGATGAGCGGGATGTGGAAGTCGGGCGTGCCGGTGATCGCCCCCTGGATGATCGCGCCGTACGCCTCGATGTAGACGGTCAGCAGGATGAAGAACGCCCACATGACGAAGAAGTGCGCGACGCCCGACGGTGTCCACTTGAGCAGTTTCTTCTGCCCGAACACCTCGACGAGCTGCGCCTTGACCTCGTCGCCGACATGTGTCCTGGCGTACTCGATGCGTTCGGGCGCGGGTGGCCCGACCGTGGCGAGCTTGAACAGGAACATGACCCTGCGGCCGGCCACGGCCACCGCCGCGACGGTCATGACGAGCCCGATGACGGCTACCCAGAGCACGGGGTCCTCCCACAGACGACGTTGCTGTCAGCGTACGGTCACCCGCTGCGCAGGCATGGTGCAGCAATCCTACCCACGAGTAACTTTACTGGGTTACGCGACATACCCTAAGGTCATCGCCGTCTCTAGAACAATGCTCTAACCCGTGAAGTACCGCTGGAGGGTCGGCGCCAGGATCTCCACCAGCTCGTCGTGACCCGCGCTGGCCAGCGGCTCCAGCCTGAGCACGTACCGCGCCACGACCACTCCCAGCATCTGCGCGAAAGCCGCCTCGATCCGCAGATGCGGCACCCCCAGGCGGTCGGCCACCTGGAACAGCAGCGCCGAGGTGAAGAACTCCCTGACCATCCCGACCGCCTGCTCGTTGCTCATGGCCGAGCGCAGCAGCGCCAGCATCGGAGCACGCGTCTTCTCGTCGGCGGTCAGCCGCAGGATCAGCCGGACCAGCCGCTCCCCCGTCTCCTCGCGCGGCCCGTCGAGCAGCACCGGGATGATCTGCTGAGGGTTGATCGGCAGCTCCATCGCCGCCGCGAACATGCCCTCCTTCGTGTCGAAGTAGTGATGCACCAGAGCCGGATCGACCTGCGCCTCCCGCGCGATGCCGCGCACCGTCGCCTTGTCGAACCCCTTCTCCGCGAACACCTTCCTGGCCGCCGCGAGAATCTCCCCGCGCGTGTCGGCCGACCCGGGCCTGCGCCCCGGCCTCCGCTTGACCGTCACCTGCCCACCGCCAGGTAGACCCGCATCGGCACGGACAGCACCCCCTCGGGGAACGCCTCCCGCAACGCCACCCGCTGCCCCTCCACGACCTCGTCCGCACGTTCGGGCGACAGCGCTGCCATGTACGAGTGCGAGCGCAGATCCAGCAGGAAGTCCTCGACGCCGATCAGCCTGGTCCACGGGATCCAGCGCTCCTCGATCACCTCGAACGACGAGGCGATCGGCGGCACCGACCACTGCTCGACCGCCGGCCCCCAGTAGGCGGGCACCTCCTGCGCCAGCCGCGCCTCGTAGGCGGCCAGCCAGCCGGCCTGCGCCGCGTGGTTGAGGTTCCAGCAGCCCACGATGGCGCCGCCGGGACGCAGCACGCGCCGGGCCTCCGTGATCGAGGCCACCGGGTCCAGCCAGTGCCACGACTGGGCGTACGTCACCAGGTCGGCCACCTCGTCGGCCAGCGGCAGCGCGTTGCCGTCGGCCAGCACGGCGCCCACCCGCGTCCTGTCCGGGCCGCCCCTCTTGGAGACCAGGCGCGTCAGCATCGCCTCCCCCGGATCCACCGCGATCACGTGCGAGCCGCGCGCCTTGAGCGCCAGCGACATGATGCCCGTGCCGGCCCCGACGTCCACCGTCGTGGCCCCGTCGAGCTCCACCCCGGACACCTCCGTCAGCGCCCGGTACACCTCGTCCGGATACCCGGGCCTGCCCGCGTCGTAGGCGTCGGCCACCCGGTCGAACGTCCTGCCCAGATCCTTGATCGGCCCTGTGTTCATGTGGACGCCGCCAGGTGCAGCCGCGCGAAGGCGAGCCCCTCCGCCAGGTCGTCGATCCGCTCGGTCCTGCTGGCCGCCTTACGGGTGTTGACCTCCAGGACCACCAGCCCCGAGTAACCCGTGCCGGCCAGCCGCTCCAGCATCTGCGCGCACGGCTGGTTGCCCCTGCCAGGCACCAGGTGCTCGTCCTTGTTGGTCACGCCCAGACCGTCGGCCAGGTGCAGGTGCGCGAGCCTGTCGCCGAGCTTGACCGCCATCTCCATCGCGTCGGAGCCCGACACGGCGGTGTGCGACAGGTCCAGCGTGACCTGCGGGAAGTCGTAGTCGATCGGGTTCCAGTCGGGCGAGTAGGGCACCACGTCGTTGCCCCTGGCGCGCAACGGGAACATGTTCTCCACCGCGAACGTGACATCCGTCTCGTCCCGCATCCTGGCCAGCCCGTTCTCGAAGTCACGGGCATAGTCGCGCTGCCAGCGGAACGGCGGATGGACCACGACCGTCGAGGCGCCCAGACGCTCTGCCGCCTTCTGGGCCTTGACCAGTTTCGCCCACGGGTCCCGGCCCCAAACCCGCTGCGTCACCAGCAGGCAGGGCGCGTGGATGGCCAGAACGGGCAACTCGTAGTGCTCGGAAAGACGCTCGATCACATCGATGTCCTGGCTCACCGGGTCGGCGCCGACCATGATCTCGACGCCGTCATAACCCAGGCGCGCGGCCAGCTCGAACGCGTCAGGCGTACGTTCCGGATATACCGAGGCGGTGGACAATGCGATCTTCGCATTGGGCACGCGGATGACATCAGCCACGTTGCCAGCCTAAGCCGGAGAAGCCGATATGGCGCGTCAGCCCCTAGCGTTGGGGCATGACACGGATAGCGAAAGGTGCGATCCCCAGCCCGAATATCTGGAACACGCCCCAGATCTACGAGCTGGAGAACCGCGCCGTCGATCCCGATGGCGCGGCCGACGCGGCCATGCGCGCCCTGCGCCCCTGGGACGGCGCCACCGTGCTCGACATCGGCTGCGGCACCGGCTACCACCTGCCCGTCCTGGCCGCCGAGGCGTCCCAGGTGATCGGCGTGGAGCCGCACGGCGACCTCGCCGCCCTCGCCCGCCGCCGCTGCGCGGCCCTGCCCAACGTGACCGTGCACGCCGCCACCGCCCAGTACCTCCCGCTGCCCGACGCCGGGGTGGATGTGGCCATGGCACGCTGGGCGTACTTCTTCGGGCCCGGCTGCGAGCCGGGCCTGCGCGAGCTGACCCGCGTCGTACGGCGCGGTGGGGCGGCCTTCGTCCTCGACCTCGACGCCACCCGCGGATCGTTCGGGCGCTGGTTCTCGCACACCGTGCCGACCTACTCCGCCCGCGAGGTCGAGACGTTCTGGGACCGCAACGGCTGGCAGCGCCGCGAGCTCGACCTGCGCATGGTCTTCCAGCGGCGCGCCGACCTCGAAGCCGTGCTGCGCATCGAGTTCACCCCCCAGGTGGCCGAGCGGGCCATCGCCGAGACCCCCGGCCTGGAGCTCGCTTATCCGAACGTGCTGCGCTGGCGCTACTTCTGAACCCCTTGACCTTGACACCGACGTCAACGTTTACCGTGGGGGCATGCGCATCGGTGAGCTGGCGGAACGCACCGGAGTGAGCACCCGCTCGCTCCGCTACTACGAGCAACACGGGCTGCTGCGCGCCCGGCGCGCCTCCAACGGCTACCGCGCCTACAGCGAGGACGACGTCAGGCTCGTCTCCGAGATCCGGGCCCTGCTCCAGATCGGCTTCACCCTGGAGGAGACCCGGCCGTTCGTCGACTGCCTGCGCCAGGGACACAGCACCGGAGGCTCCTGCGCCGAGTCGGTCGAGGTCTACGAGCGCAAGCTCAGCGAGATCGACCAGGAGATCCGCGTCCTGCTCAACCGCCGCGCCGAGGTGGCCGCCCAGCTCGCCCAATCGTGCCCAGGTTGCTTTGTGAGGGGATGAAAGATGATCACTTTGACCACGGACAACTTCGAGGAGCAGGTTCTCAAGAGCGACAAGCCGATCCTCGTGGACTTCTGGGCCGAATGGTGCGGGCCGTGCCGGATGGTGGCGCCCGTGCTGGAGCAGATCGAATCCGAGCACGGGCTGACCATCGGCAAGCTGAACACCGATGAGAATCCGGAGATCATGGCCCGGTACGGGGTGATGGGGATTCCGACGCTGCTGCTGTTCGAGAACGGGGAGCCGGTCAAGCAGGTCGTCGGCGCCAAGCCGAAGCGCATGCTCGTCTCCGAGCTCGGCCTGGCGTAGCCCCACGCGCACGCCTACCACGTCCACCTTCCGGGCCTGCACCCCCCACGTGCGCCCATGTGCGCCCTTCGCGCCCGCACCCCCACGTGCGCCCATCGCGCCCGGCTTGGCCTAGCCCGGCCTCGCCTGGCGCCTCCACGCGCCCGCCTTCGCGCCCCCGCGCCCCCGCGCCCACGCCTTCCCGCGCGGCGGCTGGGCGCAGCGGTCCCGGCAGCGGGCGCACCGGTCCCTACCGACCGGGGCGCACATCACGCCCGCCACGTCACGACCTGACGCTCGAAGAATGTCGGCACCGCCCGCTAACCTGCACCGCATGGCCAAGACTGCCCCGAAACCCGGATACCGCTGCGCCGAATGCGGCTGGCGCACCACCAAGTGGGTCGGCAGATGCGGAGAATGCCAGGCCTGGGGCACGGTCGACGAGGAAGGCGCCAGAGCGGGCGTCAACGTCGTCCAGGCCGGCGCCACCACGGCCCCCGCCCTGCCCATCGGCCAGGTCAAGGCCGAGGTGGCGACCGCCCGCACCACCGGCGTGGCCGAGCTCGACCGGGTGCTGGGCGGCGGCCTGGTGCCCGGCGCGGTGGTGCTGCTGGCGGGCGAGCCCGGCATCGGCAAGTCCACGCTGCTGCTGGAGGCGGCGGCGCGCATCGCGGAGCGCGCGACCGTCCTGTACGTGACGGGCGAGGAGTCTGCGGCCCAGGTGCGGCTGCGCGCCGACCGCATCGGCGCCATCCAGGACCAGCTCTACCTGGCGGCGGAGACGGAGCTGTCGGCGCTGGTCACGCACGTGGAGAAGGTCCAGCCGAGGCTGCTGGTCGTCGACTCGGTCCAGACGATCGGCTCCGCCCAGGCGACCGGCGTGCCGGGCGGGGTGACGCAGGTGCGCGAGGTGGCGGCCAACCTCGTCCGGATGGCCAAGGAGCGCAACCTGGCCACCGTCCTGGTCGGCCACGTCACCAAGGAGGGCTCGATCGCCGGCCCCCGCACGCTGGAGCACCTGGTTGACGTCGTGCTCAACTTCGAGGGCGACCGCCACTCCCGGCTGCGCATGGTCCGCGCGATCAAGAACCGGTTCGGCCCCACCGACGAGATCGGCTGCTTCGACCTGCACGAACGCGGCATCGAGGGCATCACCGACCCGAGCGGGCTGTTCGTCTCCCGGCGCAGCGAGCCGGTCCCCGGCACCTGCGTCACGGTCACCGTCGAAGGCACCCGCCCGCTGCCCGCCGAGGTGCAGGCCCTGGTGGCGCGCACCGACGCGCAGCAGCCCCGGCGCACCTCGTCCGGGCTCGACACCTACCGCGTCCAGATGGTGCTCGCCGTCCTGGAGCGCCGGCTGAACGCCCGCCTGGGCGGCTGCGACGTGTTCACCGCGACCGTCGGCGGCATCAAGCTCGCCGACCCCGCCGTCGACCTGTCCGTCATGCTCGCCGTCGCCAGCGCCGCCGGCGACAAACCCCTCCCCCCTGGCCTGGTCGCCCTCGGTGAGGTGGGCCTGGCGGGCGAGCTGCGCCCGGTCAAGGACGTACGCAGGCGGCTCACGGAGGCGGCCCGCCTGGGCTTCAAACGCGCCCTCGTCCCCGCCGGATCCCTCGAAGAAGGCACGGGCAGGCGCGGCGGCCAGCGCGCCCTGGTGCCGGTCGGGCCGGTCGCGTTCGCGCCGGGGTTCGAGGTGGTCCAGGCCGAGAACGTCTGGGACGCTCTCACACACGTCACATAGCACGGCTAAGCTGAGGTGACCGATCGACACGGGGGTCAGGTGGATAGGAGTCTGGACGACCGCCGTCGCGAAGCCCTGGCCGCGGTAGCGCCGGGCACACCTCTGCGCGACGGCCTGGAACGGATCCTGCGCGGGCAGACCGGCGGGCTCATCGTGCTCGGCTACAACAAGGTCGTCGAAGAGGTCTGCAGCGGCGGCTTCGAGCTGGACGTCGACTTCTCCGCCACCCGGCTCCGCGAGCTGGCCAAGATGGACGGCGCCATCGTCCTGAGCGACGAACACAAGATCGTGCGCGCCGCCGTCCACCTCGTCCCCGACCCCGTCATCCCCACGGACGAGTCCGGCACCCGCCACCGCACCGCCCAGCGCGTCGCCAGGCAGACCGGCCTGCCGATCATCGCCATCAGCAAGTCGATGCGCATCATCGCCCTCTACCTCGACGGCATCCGCTACGTCCTGGAGGAGTCGGCCGCCATCCTGTCCAAGGCCAACCAGGCCCTGGCCACCCTCGAACGCTACAAACACCGCCTCGACGAGGTCTCCGGCACCCTCTCAGCCCTGGAGATCGAAGACCTGGTCACCGTCCGAGACGTCGCCGCCGTCGCGCAACGCCTGGAAATGGTCCGCCGCATCTCCGACGAGATCAAGGGCTACGTCGTCGAGCTGGGCACCGACGGCCGCCTCCTGTCCCTGCAACTCGACGAACTCGTCGCGGGCGTCGACTCGGAACGCGAACTCGTCATCCGCGACTACCTCCCCGCCCCCGCGGGCCGCCGCCAGAAACGCCTCCTGGAGGCGCTGCACGAGCTCGACAAGCTCTCCGGCGCCGACCTCCTCGACCTCTCGGCCGTCGCCCACGTCCTCGGCCACAACGGCACCGACCAGCTGGAAACCCCCGTCAGCCCCCGAGGCTTCCGCCTCCTGGCCAAGGTCCCCCGCCTCCCGGCCACGGTCGTCGACCGCCTGGTCAACCACTTCGGCGGCCTGCAAAAACTCCTGGCGGCCAGCATCGACGACCTACAGGCGGTGGGCGGCGTCGGCGAGTCCCGAGCCCGCAGCGTCCGCGAAGGCCTCTCCCGGCTGGCCGAATCCTCCATCCTCGAGCGCTACGTTTAAAAGCAAGGTCCTCGCTGGTCGCTCGGGCGTTTCTCCCAAACCCCACCCGCCCCAATCCCATTTACCGGGTTGGCCGTTGGGAGCCCGCCCCGAAACAAGGGTCCTCGCCTTCGGCTCGGGCTGTGCCTGTCCGGTGCTCGCGGCTTCGCCACGAGCACCGGGGCGAGGGGCTTGCCAGCCCCTCGCGCTCCCCGGACGCAACACCTGGGTCTTCGGCCCTCCAGATGTGACCAACCTGGAAGCACGCCTATGCTCTGCCCCTTGGAAGCAGCCCGCCGCATGAAATCAAGGCCACTTGACCTGGCCAAAGCTCGACTTACGACATTCCTTCAAGGCACAGATGCGTGCGAGAAACCCGTACAGCATGGCTGCGGCGCCCACCCACACCTTTCGCGAGGCTGCCGTCCTGTCAGCCGAAGGGCACCACCTTCACCCGCTGTAGAGCCAAGCTCAGGACCTCTACACGCTGATAAGCCGGACGCGGTTCCCGCACAGCCGTGCCATGTCATCGACGTCGGAGGTCAACATGGCCACCGGCCCAGGCTGACGCAGCGCCATCTCGGCGACCGTCGCGTCGATCGCGTGCTTGTGTCCGTGCAGTCCTGCGACCTTGAGCAGTTGAGCGGATGCCTTCGCCGCAGCCTTGGTCACCGGCTCTACCTTGATGTGGGAAAGCACCCACTGCAACCGGGACAGGTTCACCCGTTCGTGGCTGACCTCCACGATGGTGTTGGCGCCTATGACGAGGTCGGCGCCCATCGCGTGAAAGACCTGGAACATCGCCAGAGTCTTCCGGTCCCCCGCAACCCAGGCCGACAGTCCCTGGGCGTCGAGGACGACGGTCTCTACATGATCGATCATGCCGCACTCGAGGAGCCGAAGGCGTCGGGTGTTCCGAAGATCCGAGAGCGCGCCTGGGCCAGTTCCTCCTCGGTGAACTCTCCGAATTCTTCCTGGTGCCGACGTAGATCGGCACCCAAGAGCTCATGCCGGAGCTGACGAGCCACCGCCTCGGCAACATAGCCGGAGATGTTGTCGGTAAGCTTTTTCAACTCCGCGACTTGGTCAGCCGGCAGCGTCACTGTGATGCGCGTTGTGTCCGCCATACGAGAAGCATACTGCGGTATGCGCGATCCGACCTAGCCTTTCGGCAAAGCCGCCATGAAAGGTGAGGCGTTGTGCCATCTGCTCAAACTCGCCACCCCTGGCGGCTGATCGACACTGCTCACCCATACGCACTAACGCAGGTGGAAAACGCCCTTCTCGGTACGCATCTTCCCCATCCGCGCCACAGCCACATAAGTCCCCGGCAACGCGGTAGAAGACGCGGACCGGCAGTCGGCGCTGGACCGCCGCCGATCCCACTCCAGCGACCGCACGTACGGCACCCCCCGCTGCAACTCAGCGACCTCGGTCCCCGCCCCGCTCACACAGTCGGCCGTGGACCAGATGCGGTCGGCGCCCGAGGTGATCCGGACCTCCATGGCGCGCGGCCCGATGTCGGCCTTGCACATGACCGAGCCGGTGTTCACCAGCGTGACCAGGAAGGTGGGACGGGAGCCGGCGGCGAAGATCTGCTCCTTGCCGCCCTGGAGGCTGAGGACGAGGTCCTTCTCCTGGCAGGGCTCCCCCGGTTTCCTGGGCCGCTCGGAGGGGGCCGCCTTGGGGGTGGGCGTGGGGGACGGGCTGGCGGTGCCCATGGCGAGGGTGCGCAGGCCGGCGAGGAGCGGGTCGGCGGCCGGTGTCGGCTGCGCGCTGGTGCTCGCGCTCGGTGAGGACTGCGCGCTGGACGAACGTTCGGGGCCGCTGCCGCCGCTGGAGCACGCCCACGCCACAACGGCCACCACGACGAGCACCGCCACCAGCACGCTCATCCGGCGGCGCCAGTAGATGTCACCGCCGTCGCCACGCATCGTATCCGGGTCCATACAGCACAGGATGGTGAGCGGGCAACGACAGTGAGTGACGACACGCCGATGGATGGCATCTCCTGGAACGTCGGCGCGCCAAGGGTTGGCATCGCCCCCTACGCTTGACCGCGTGGTTGAGCCGAACGTCCTGCACACCGCCGTTCTCGACTGGTACGAGGACAACGCCCGGGATCTGCCGTGGCGGGCGCCCGACGCGACCCCGTGGGGCGTGCTGGTGAGCGAGATCATGTTGCAGCAGACGCCGGTCGTCCGCGTGCTGCCGATCTGGCACGAGTGGATGGAGCGCTGGCCCACTCCGAAGGCGCTGGCCGCCGAGCAGCCCGGCGAGGCCGTTCGCCACTGGGGGCGGCTCGGTTACCCGCGCCGGGCGCTGCGGCTGCACGCGTGCGCGCGCGCCATCACCGACGAGCACGGCGGCGAGGTGCCGTCCGACCATGCGACGCTGCTGGCGCTGCCCGGCATCGGCGAGTACACGGCCGCCGCCGTCGCCAGTTTCGCGTTCGGCGGGCGGCACGCGGTGCTGGACACGAACGTGCGGCGGGTGTTCGCCAGGGCGGTGCGCGCCGAGGAGTACCCGCCGGTCGCCACCTCGGCGGCCGAGCGGCGGCTGGCGGAGAGCCTGCTGCCCGAGCTGGGCGCGGCCCGCTGGGGTGTGGCCGTGATGGAGCTGGGGGCGCTGGTGTGCTCGGCGCGTGCGCCGCGCTGCGCCGACTGTCCGATCACGCATGTGTGCGAGTGGCGGCTGGCGGGCAAGCCGCCACACGCCGGGCCCGCGCGCAAGGGGCAGACGTACGCGGGGACCGACCGTCAGTGCCGGGGGCGGTTGCTGGCGGTGTTGCGTGAGGCGCACGGGCCGGTGCCGAAGATGGCGCTGGACGTGGTGTGGGATGACGCGGTGCAGCGGGAGCGGGCCCTGGACGGGCTGGTGGCCGATGGGCTGGCCGAGGCGCTCGACGACGGCACGTACCGGCTGCCGCACTCCTCCTGACGGCTCCGCGCGCCGCCGATCCCACGCGCCCTAACGGACCCAGGGCGGCACGAGCCGCTCGTCATCCTTCGGAGCCAGATCGCAGGCGTCCGCCTCCGACACCCCACCCGGGTTGTAGACCTGAGCCCCGGGCGGAGCGACCACCACGGAAACGAACCCCCGCTCCCCATCGGCGAACATCCGCCGGCTCACATCCGCGGGCAACACCATCGTGTCGCCCGCGGACACCTCGTACCGCTCCCCGCCCAGCTCGACCACGGCACGCCCGTCGAGCCACGTCCACACCAGCTCGGCGTCGAACGCGTGCACCGGCCCCACCATCCCCGGCTTGGCGTCCACCCGCCACATGGCGACCTGCCCGGCGGCGCCCTGCGAGGGGGACGCGAGCGTGGTCATGACCCCGTTCGGGGTCTCGATCCTGCGGGAGTCTGCTCCCGGAACAACGGTCATCGTCGATCTCCTCTCAAACGATCCACGGCGGAACGCCGAACTCGACGCCGTCGGGGCCGAAGGCTCGGGCCCCACCCGGCGCGGTGACGAGAGCGGTGTAGCCGGTGCCGGGGTCGGCCAGGACCCGGCGTACCGTGCGGGCGGGCATCACGACGGTGTCGCCGGCGGTGACGGTGTACGTCTCCCCGCCCAGCTCGACGGTCGCCGCCCCGGCCACCCAGCTCCACACCTGCTCACTGTCGAAGTCGTGCACGGGCCCCACGGCTCCCGCCCTGGCCTCGACCTTCCACAGGGACCGCGTGGCCCCTCCCTGCGCCGGCGAGGCGAGCGTCGTCATGACGCCCCCCGGAGTCTCCGACCGGCGCGCCTCGGCGTCACGGATGACGGTCACGGCGCCGCACCCCCTAAGATAGGCAACTACGTTGTCCATATAGTTAACCAGGTTGTCTATCGTGTCAAGCTATGTTCCCGGTTTCGAGCTGCCCCTGCGCCTGCTGCTCGCGTTCAGGCTGCTGATCGACGAGCTGCACGCCGAGCTGGGCAGGCAGGGCCATCCGGACCTGCGGCCCATGCACGGCTTCGTCATGCAGGCCATCGGCCCCGACGGCACCACCGCCGTCGAGCTGGGCCGTACGCTGGGCGTCTCCAAACAGGCGGCGGGAAAGACCATCGAGACCCTCGAACGCATCGGCTACGTCGAACGCACCACCGACGCCCGCGACACCAGACGCAAGATCGTGCGCCTGACCCCGTTCGGCCTGGACGCCCTCGACCGCTCGGCCCGCATCTTCGACGCCCTGCGCGCCCGCTGGTCGGCCGAGCTCGGCGAGGACCGGCTGCGCGAGCTGGAAGCCGACCTGCGCAGGATGACCCCGGGCAACCCGTGGCGTCTCGACATGCCCGGCTGGTTCGGCAACCTCTGACCACACCCGGAGGAACTTCTGTGCCGGGGCGCACAGATTTCCCCGCCAGGCGGGATTCATCCTTGGCGGCATGACCAGTCCCAGCTCGCGGCTGGGAGCCGCGATCGTAGCGGGCGCACTGCTCGCGACAGCACCCCTGACGGCGTCCTCCGCGGCCACCACCCACCTCACCGAGGAACGCGGCGGCGAAGCCGCCACGAGAACGGGCACGGACGTGCGGGAGCTGCGCCGCACCCTGAACGCCATCCACGAAGCCGGCATGTACGGCGTCTACTCCCAGGCCACCAACGGCCCCTGGCACTGGCAAGGCGCCGCGGGCGTGGCCGACACCCGGACCCACCGCCCGGTACGCCCCGACATGCTCCACCGAGCCGGCAGCACCACCAAGACCTTCACCGCGGTAGCCGTCCTGCAACAGGTCCGCCACGGCAGGATCGGCCTGGACCACCCCATCGGCGACTACCTGCCGGACCTGATCGCAGGCGACCGAGGCACTCAGATCACCGTCCGCATGCTGCTCAACCACACCAGCCACATCGCCAACTACACCGACACGCTGTTCCCCACACTGGAGCACCTGGACGAGTACCGCTTCCACAGCTTCACCCCGCAGGAGCTGGTACGCAGAGGATTAGAAGCCCCCGCCAGCGGCCAGCCCGGAGCCCTCCCCGGCAGGTACTCCAACACCGGTTACATCATCCTGGGCCTGCTGCTGGAGAAGGTGACGGGCGTACGAGCAGAGCGCTACATCACCGACCACGTGATCCACAAGGCGGGCCTGCGGCACACGTTCTTCCCGCGCACCCCGCACCTCACAGGCCCGCACTCCAGGGCGTACGAGTCGGCGGGCGGAGCGCTGGACCCGCCCAAGGACTACAGCGTCTACGACATGTCCTGGCTCTGGACGGCAGGCGCGCTGGTCTCCACGATGGACGACCTCAACCGCTTCTACCGCCTCCTGCTACGCGGCGAACTGCTCGACCCCGCCCTGCTCGCCGAGATGAAACAGACCGTCCCCATCATGGACGGCGCGCTCCCCCGCCAGTACGGCCTGGGCCTCTTCCACGAGCGGCTGGCCTGCGACTTCTGGGGCCACGACGGGCGCGTCCTCGGCATGGAGACGGCCTCCTGGTCCACCCCGGACGGCGCCCGCCAGGTCTCCTTCGGCTACAACCGCAGCGGGTACCCGTTCCTCACCGGGACCGGCGAGCTGAACCCGATCATCGTGGCCGGCCTGGAACACCTCTCGACGGCGGTGTGCGGAACGGCGGCGAGCTAGGCCGCGAGCTGCAGCCCCAGGCTGGTGAGGTTGGTCCGCGCCCACGCCAGCTCCTCGGCCAGCATCGACACCAGCGCCCCCGGCCCCTTGGCCCGGCCGGGTACGAGCAGGTTGTGCGTCTCGACCTCGATGTGGGCGCTGCCGCTGACCGCGCCCGACAGCATGGCCGTGAGCGTGTCCTGGAGGACGCCGCCCGTGCCGGGCGTCTCGCCGGTGTGGTTGTGCACGTGGCCCAGCTTGACCACGGGCGCCCCTGCCTCGGCCAGGCCCTTGAGCGCCGCGCCCGGCTCGCCGGCGTCGCAGGCGAGGTGGCAGGCGTCCAGGCAGACGCCGAGGTGCTCGGAGTCGATGCCGCACACCCGCTCCAGCGCCTGCTCGGTCGTCTCCAGGACGCAGCCGGGCCACGGCTCGAAGCCGACCCTGATGGTCTTGCCGGTGGTGCTGTAGATGCCGCGCAGCTCGCGGGCCAGCCGCTCCAGCCGGCGGGTGGCGATGGCGTGCAGGTCGGCGGGCCAGTCGCGGCGCCAGCCGATGGGGATGGTGGAGATGCTGCCGAAGCGCACGTCCTCGGGGAGCAGGAACGCCAGGATCTTGGCCAGCGCCATCGTGTAGCGGTAGCGCTCGGGCTTGGCCCAGTCGGGGCCGGGCACGTCCGCGTTGCGTCCGCCGGTGCCGTTGAGGCTGACGACCTCCAGGCCGCGCTCCTCCAGGGAGCGGCGCAGGCGTACCAGCTCGATGCGGTCGGCCGTGAGGTGGTCGGCCACGGTCGGCGACAGCCACAGCCCGATCCCCATCCGCTCGACACCCAGCCGCTTGCGCACCGGCACCGCGTAGCGGGTCAGGTGAGCGATGAGGTTCTCCAGGTCCTCAGCGGGGTGGACGCCTGCGTTGTAGGCGAGGTGAACGAGCGTTCCGTCATCGTGACGCAGGCGCATCGGTTTCCTCCAGGGCTTGCATTAGTGTTCCCGTCGCCCGCCTCGGACGTGCAGGCCCCCAGCTTGGGAGCGCGCTCTTGTGGCTCACTTGGATGAGACTTGGCGAAGCTCTACGCAGTGTAGTACTACTCGCGGTGGTGGTATACCCGCCCACCCAACAATTACGCAACGACGGCAACCTTCTCACTTCTCCACATCTGTGATGTGAAGATCTCCAAAGATGCCGTACGTGCCGCGCACGGCCCCCTCCGGGCGCTATCGGACACCAAGGCGACCTTGCCCCCATTCGGCACCTCCCGCGGGCTCAGCGGCGGCCTCAGAGCCGTCCCGTCCACAGCTATGACTGATCAGCCCGCCGAAATGTGACACCGGCCCGGCCCCATGAAGCGGGACCGGGCCGTCGGCGGGCTCAGGACAGGACGCCCTTGGCGCAATCCCCGAGGGTCTGGGGGCCGAGGACCTCGACCGGGATCGCCAGGACGTTCACCCCGCTGCTGCACAGCGGAATGGTGAGGCTGGTGGCGGCGTCCACGTCCAGGGGCGGTTGCACCCGCGCCCGCGCGGCAGGGGCGGGCAGCGCGAGGGGCAGGACCGCGGCGGCGAGGAGGAGCATGGCGAGACGGCTGGGGAAGCGGCGCATGGCGAGCCTTCCGTTGAGGATGTTCCTCATGGGGTGGTCCCCGCACGGGACCGTCACTTCCCGTCATTGACGGTCACGCTACGTTTGCCTGGCGGTCCGGCCCTCATCACCTTCGGACATGCGAAAAGCCCCCGCGCGAAGAGGCGCGGGGGCTTTCGTGTGACCCAGGGTCAGTTCTGGATCGGAGCGGCGATCGCGGCGGCCGAGTCCGGGATCTTCGAGGCGGACTCGCCCTTGAAGATGAACTTGGCGTTGTCGCCCTCGCCCTCGATCGTCACCTTCACGACCTGGCCGGGCCGGAGCTCGCCGTACAGGATCTTCTCCGACAGAGAGTCCTCCAGCTCGCGTTGGATCGTACGGCGCAGCGGCCGGGCGCCCATGACGGGGTCGTAGCCGCGGTCGGCCAGGAGCTGCTTGGCCTCGGGCGAGACGTCGAGCCCCATGTCGCGGTCCTTCAGCCTGGAGTCCACCTGGGCGAGCATCAGATCGACGATCTTGATGATCTCGTTCGGCGTGAGCTGGTGGAAGACCACGATGTCGTCGACACGGTTGAGGAACTCGGGCCGGAAGTGCTGCTTGAGCTCCTCCTGGACCTTGGACTTCATCCGGTCGTAGTTGGAGTCGGCGTCGTTGGACTTCGCGAACCCGACCCCGATGCCCTTGGAGATGTCGCGGGTGCCGAGGTTGGTGGTCATGATGATGACCGTGTTCTTGAAGTCGACCACGCGGCCCTGGGCGTCGGTCAGGCGACCGTCTTCCAGGATCTGCAGCAGCGAGTTGAAGATGTCGGGGTGGGCCTTCTCGATCTCGTCGAACAGGACCACGGAGAACGGCTTGCGCCGCACCTTCTCGGTGAGCTGGCCGCCCTCCTCGTAGCCGACGTAGCCGGGAGGCGAGCCGAACAGCCTGGAGACGGTGTGCTTCTCCATGAACTCCGACATGTCCAGGCTGATCAGAGCGTCTTCGTCGCCGAAGAGGAACTCCGCCAGAGCCTTGGACAGCTCGGTCTTACCGACGCCGGACGGGCCGGCGAAGATGAACGAGCCACCGGGACGGCGCGGGTCCTTCAGGCCGGCGCGGGTACGCCGGATGGAGCGCGACAGGCCCTTGATGGCGTCGTCCTGGCCGATGATCCGCTTGTGGAGCTCGTCCTCCATGCGGAGCAGGCGCTGCGACTCCTCCTCGGTCAGCTTGAAGACCGGGATGCCGGTGGCGGTCGCCAGGACCTCGGCGATGAGCTCCTGAGTGACCTCGGCCACGACGTCCATGTCGCCGGCCTTCCACTCCTTCTCCCGCCGCTCGCGCTTGAGCTGGAGCTGCTTCTCCTGGTCACGGAGGGCAGCCGCCTTCTCGAAGTCCTGCGCGTCGATCGCGGACTCCTTGTCGCGGCGGACGTTGGCGATCTTCTCGTCGTACTCGCGCAGGTCCGGCGGAGCGGTCATCCTGCGGATGCGCATCCGGGAGCCGGCCTCGTCGATGAGGTCGATCGCCTTGTCGGGCAGGTAGCGGTCGCTGATGTAGCGGTCGGCCAGCTGCGCGGCGGCGACCAGCGCGTCGTCGGTGATCGACACGCGGTGGTGCGCCTCGTAGCGGTCGCGCAGACCCTTGAGGATCTCGATCGTGTGGCTGAGTGAGGGCTCGGCCACCTGGATCGGCTGGAAGCGCCGCTCAAGCGCCGCGTCCTTCTCCAGGTACTTGCGGTACTCGTCGAGCGTGGTCGCGCCGATCGTCTGCAGCTCACCGCGGGCCAGCATCGGCTTGAGGATGCTGGCGGCGTCGATCGCGCCCTCGGCGGCGCCCGCACCCACGAGCGTGTGCAACTCGTCGATGAACAGGATGATGTCGCCGCGCGTGCGGATCTCCTTCAGCACCTTCTTCAGGCGCTCCTCGAAGTCACCGCGGTAGCGGGAGCCGGCGACCAGGGCGCCGAGGTCAAGCGTGTAGAGCTGCTTGTCCTTCAGCGTCTCGGGCACCTCGCCCCTGACGATCTTCTGCGACAGGCCCTCGACGACGGCGGTCTTGCCGACGCCGGGCTCGCCGATGAGAACGGGGTTGTTCTTGGTCCTGCGGGACAGGACCTGCATGACCCGCTCGATCTCCTTCTCACGGCCGATGACCGGATCCAGCTTGCCCTCGCGGGCGGCCTGGGTCAGGTTACGGCCGAACTGGTCGAGCACCAGGGAGGTCGACGGGGCCGACTCCTGCGGACCGCCCGCCGCGGCCGGCTCCTTGCCCTGGTAACCGTGGAGCAACTGGATGACCTGCTGCCGGACACGGTTGAGATCAGCTCCAAGCTTGACCAGCACCTGGGCCGCCACACCCTCACCCTCGCGGATGAGCCCGAGCAGGATGTGCTCGGTGCCGATGTAGTTGTGACCCAGCTGCAAAGCCTCACGGAGCGACAGCTCGAGGACCTTCTTGGCCCGCGGGGTGAACGGAATGTGCCCCGACGGAGCCGACTGGCCCTGGCCGATGATCTCCTCGACCTGCTGGCGCACACCCTCAAGGCTGATGCCGAGGCTCTCCAGAGCCTTGGCGGCCACGCCCTCACCTTCATGGATCAAGCCAAGAAGAATGTGCTCAGTGCCGATGTAGTTGTGGTTGAGCATCCTGGCCTCTTCTTGGGCCAAGACGACAACACGCCTCGCTCGGTCGGTGAACCTCTCGAACATCTCGTCGCTCCTCACAGAGCGGTCAGTCAGGCCGGTAAATCCGGTCCCGTCCTCCCGCATGCTAGCCCTGGCTCGGCGAACCGTGCCCACTGCCGCTGACACGCTCTATAACAGAGACGTTCCCCGAGAGCAGGGCGTTCACCCTCCATCCAACTACTGTTCGGGGGTGACGTGTTCCCGATACGCCGCAAGCGAACGATGTTTAGGACGCTTCACGGAAGCGGCTGTAATTGCCCCCCGCGACGCACGCGGACCCACACGGATCGTCCTTCGGACGCCTGGCGCGGAGCCGGCGCGGGGACGCCACTTTCGCCCCTGCATCTGAGATGCCGCGTCCGTATCTATTACGTCATCATCTTATGTCGCGGGCCGGACCAAGGCCAAGCGAGCACGCTACGCCCTGAGCACAACACGGCACACACCGCACATCGCCAGAAGCGCCATGCGAAAGCGGTATTCCGGGTGTGGCCGGGCGCGGCTACTGGTTACGGGCGGCCTGATACCGGGCGATGAGGTCGTCCACAGCCTGCGCGACCTTCTGCGGCTCGGCGCCGAGCCTGACCAGAGCCTGCACGGCGAACCCCGCGGCCTCCGGCGCAGCACCTGCCGCCCCGGCCTGAACCCCCGCGCCCGGCGCGCCAGGGGCGACACCGGCTCCCAGCGCCCCGGCGTGAATCGCGGTGCCTGCTGCCCCAGCCTGGGCCGCAGCGCCCCCAGCCTGGGCTGCGGCGCCCCCGGTCTGGACCGCAGCGCTCCCAGCTTGGACCGCAGTGCCCGCGTTGTCGCGGACGAGCGCCAGCAGCAGGTGCTCGGTGCCGATGTAGTCCAGCCCCCGCTCCAGCGACTCGCGGTTGGCCCGCTGCATCGCCTGCTGCGCCCCCTGCGAGAACGGCAGATGCCCCGAGGGCGCCTGCTCCCCCGTCCCGACGAGCTCCAGGACCTGACGGCGCGCCCCGTCCAGCCCGACGCCGAACCCCGCCAGGACCTGAGCGGCCACGGCCTCGCCCTCGCGGATCAGCCCGAGCAGGAGGTGCTCGGCGCCGATCTGGGGATGGCCGAGCGTCCTGGCCTCCTCCTGGGACAGGACGACCACCCGCCGCGCCCGGTCGGTGAACTTCTCGAACAACTCGCCGCTCCTCACTAGCAGTCGGTAGGGCCGGACAATGCGCCCATCCTTCCGCATCCAGCCGAGCGGACGACAATTCACGATCTTGGCGGCAAAGGATCATCCGCGCCGCCGGCCGCGCGCATCCCGTACAGACGGTAATCAGTAATCCCGCCCCATCCGGTCAGCCGGGTTACCGGACCGGTCGGCGGCATAGACGCTCAAGGGCGACGGCATTGTGCGCTAGAACCGGCATTGTGCGAGGGATACGGGCTACTTGCCGCTTATGCCCGGCTCCCTGTCATACGGTGAGCGGGTAATCGGGGAGCCTGGGGCGATGAGGTTTTCCGCGACCGCCGGGCCGGCCGGAGCCCGGCTTAAGCGTTACAGCGAGTGAAGAGCTCCGCGGAAATTTTCGTATGGCCCGTTCCATGGGCGCGGCGTGCTCGGTGCGGCGGGCGACAACCTCCGCGCGGGATCTCAATGCCCGCCGCACGAGCCAATGCGGGCGGCCGACGCCCGGTTCGTACGCGCGAGCGTACGTTGAATGAGGCATGGCCGCCCCACACGGCATTCGCGCCCGCCGCCATCGCATAAGCCGGCGACCCGTCGGTGAAACGGCGCCGAGGACGGGGCAGGGAACGCGTGCGTCCAAAACGCCCACATATGGGCGCCAAGGAGATCATCTTCCGGAACGTCCCGCATTCTGGGACGCCAGAGAAACGATCATGCGCTTATGGCGGTCGCCGGGGTCCGAGGCGAGCATCATAAGCGCATGGTCGAGAGCCGACTCCTTAGTGAGCGGCTTCGTACTTCTCCACGACGGTGGAGGCGATGCGGCCGCGCTCGCTGACCGGCAGGCCGTGAGCCTTGGCCCACTGCCGGATCTCGGAGCTCTTCTCGCGGCTCATCGCACGGTTGCCGGCCCGGCCACGCCGGCGCGTGGGTACGGCGCCCGCCCTGCGCGCATGCTGCACGAAAGGCGTCAGAGCGTCCCTCAGCTTCTTCGCGTTAAGGTCGCTGAGGTCAATCTCATAGGTGGAGCCGTCAATAGCGAAGCTGACCGTCTCATTGGCCTCGCCCCCATCGAGGTCATCGATGAGAATCTCCTGGATCTGCTTGGCCATGTACGCAATCCTTTCGCGGAGCATTGTTTCATTCGCCTGCCCAAACATATACCCGGAAAGGCGTGGAGACAATTCAGCGCTACGGGGATTCGGCTGACTAGCCGATCAGTTCTGGCGCTCGGGCTGATCCTCGCGGTTTCGCCGGCCCCCCAGGGCCTCGGATCGGACCAACTTCACTACGCCAAAGATGAAGGCGCCGCCCACCACCACCGGGGGGATGAGCGCTGACAATACGTCTGTTAGGGCTTCCATTCGTCCTCGCCTCCACGGCTTGCGGGGTTTCGGGGGCGCAAAAAGCGCTGGGAGCGTGACCACGGGGATCCCGGTCCCTCATGACGCCCAGGGCGACAACCACCCGTACCCGACCATAGCGCCACACAGATGCCCTGCGTGTCGCAGGGGCGCCAACATCCGGCAACCCGGACGCCCCATAGCCTAATGCCAGTCTCTCCAGGCTCCTTACCGGATCAACCGAAAATTTGGCGAAAAGGCGTAGCCCCAGGTACGGGCAGCTCAGCGAAGATCTTTTACCACCCGCGTTCCCGCTGCCCTGTCGTGCGGGCCACGCTCCAGCGGCTTGTCGATGAGGATGAGCAACCCCACCCCGAACAGCAGCATTCCGGCCAGCAGATTGACGACCGGAATGCCCATGAGCATCACCGGGGCGGGATAGACCAGGGTCCGCTTGAGCAGATCGCGAGGCGGCAGGCCGTCCGGCGCCAGCCGAATCTTCATGATCGCCTTACCGAACGTCCGCCCGTGCCGGGAATGCGCCCACCAGTCGTAGCCCGCATATGCCAGCCCGGCGAGCAGCCACGCGAAGACTCCCGGCAGCCGCCCGCCGAAGACCTCGGCCATCCCGACAGTCCGGAAGAAGCCCCACAGCGCGATGAACAGAATGTAATAGAAGACCCCGAAGACGAGCGCTTCAATCAGCCGGGCGCCGAGCCGTTCCCACCATTCGGCGGGGAGCGTGTCGAGCCGCGGGGCCGTCCCGGCCATAACTGCCACCTCGTGTCGTCGGGGCTCGGGTCGCTAACTAATTCTGGTACAGGTCCACACACAAAACATAGGGGCCGGCTAGGCCGGCCCCTATGTCGCGTCCGCGGAAGGTTACTTGATCTTGACCACCACGGTGCCCGCGAACTTGTCCGCGAACGTCTGCTGCAGCGGCTTGTCCCAGAGCTGGGACGCGCCGTTCACGGCCACCGCCGCCCAGGCCAGCAGGCTGGGAAGGAGGACGATCGGGATGGCGTTGAAGATCCAGCCGCCCCAGGTGACCCCGGCGCGCTTGAGCGCCGCGTCGGACGGGAGCCCGCCGGGCTGTACCGCCTGACCCACCTGGACGACCTTGATGCCCATCACCATCTTGCCGACGGTCTGGCCCTTCGCCTTCAGCAGGAAGAAGTCGAAGGCGACCCAGAGCGCCGTCACGACGATCGCCGAGAAGATCGTCACGAGCGTCGCCGACAGGACTCCGCTACTGCTGCCGTCCACCGTGGAGTAGCTGGTGGCCAGGAACAGGCCGAAGATGATGCCGATGACGATGTTGAGGATGAACAGGATCACGAAGTCGATGATCCTGGCCACCAGTCGCTGCCACCACTCGGCGAGCGGCGCCGGCGCCCCGGGGGGCTGCACGCCGACCGGCTGGCCGTAGGCCTGCCCGTAGCCGGGCTGCTGGCCGTAGCCGCCCTGCCCGTACTGCTGCGGCTGCTGGCCGTAGCCCTGCTGACCGTACTGCTGGTCGTAGCCCTGCTGGCCGTAACCGGGCTGGGCGTAGCCGGGCTGGGACTGCTGCTGCTGTCCGTACTCCTGCTGGCCGTAGCCCTGCTGCTGCTGACCGTACTGGCCCTGCTGGCCGTAGTCCGGCTGGGACTGCGGCTGCTGACCGTACTGGGCCTGCTGGCCGTAGCCGGGCTGCGACTGCTGCTGCCCGTACTGCTGGCCGTAGTCGGGCTGCGACTGCTGCTGCTGCCCGTATTGCTGACCGTAGTCCGGCTGGGACTGCGGCTGCTGACCGTACTGAGCCTGCTGGCCGTAGCCGGGCTGCGACTGGGGCTGCTGGCCGTACTGCTGGCCGGAGGCCGGCTGCTGGCCGTAACCCTGCTGGCCTGAGGCCGGCTGCTGGCCGTAGCCCTGCTGCTGCCCGTAGCCCTGCTGGTCGCCGTACTGCTGGCCGTAGCCGGGCTGGGACTGCTGCTGCTGGCCGTAGCCCTGCTGCTGTTGCTGCCCGTAACCCTGCTGCTGGCCGTACTGAGCCTGCTGGCCGTAGCCGGGCTGGGACTGCTGCTGCTGGCCGTAGCCCTGCTGCTGCTGACCGTACTGCTGCTGGTCGTAGCCCTGCTGCCCGTAGCCCTGCTGCTGGCCGTGCTGGGGTTGCTGGCCATAGCCCTGCTGCTGGCCGTAGCCCTGCTGCTGCTGGCCATACTGGGGCTGCTGACCGTAGGCGTCGTCCGCCCGGTAGCCGACCACAGTCACGTCCGGGTCGGGCTCGCCGGGGTGGCGGCCCGCGTTCTGCTGCCCGTAAGGGGGATTCTCGCCGGATTCGTCCTGTGGATACGGCGGCTGTCCGGTGCTCACCGTGTCACCTCGCTTCGAGTGCGCATGTGGCACGTGTCAGGACACATGCCTGTGCTGCCCAACGTATCGACATAGGTATCAACAATCACCTTTCCATCTGGTCAAGGTCCGCGTCACCCGATGTCAGATGGAGCAGCATGCGGGTGTTGCCCAGGGTGTTCGGTTTGACGTGTTCCAGGTCGAGGAACTCCGCCACGCCCTCGTCGTACGAGGCCAGGAGTTCGGCGTACACCTCTGGTGAGACCGGCGTGCCCTGAATCGGGCGAAAGCCGTGCCTCGCGAAGAAGTCGACCTCAAAAGTCAGACAGAATACACGTCGCAGACCCAGATCCTTGGCGTGCTGTATCAGTGCCGAGACGATCCGATGGCCGACGCCCATGCCGCGGCACGCGGGATCCACGGCTACGGTGCGGACCTCGGCGAGGTCCTCCCACAACACGTGGAGCGCGCCACAGCCGACAACCTGCCCGCCCAGCTCTGCCACCCAGAACTCCTGCACGTCCTCGTACAGGGTCACGGTGGCCTTCTCCAGGAGCCGCGGGCCCGCGCCCGCGTAGGTGTCGACCAGACGCCTGACCGTCCGCACGTCGGGCGTGCGGGCACGCCGGACCACCACCGCGGTCTCGGGCCCGGTCTCGGACGTTCTCAGCTCGGCCACCTGCTCCATGGCTCTCCAGAGTACAGATGTCATTACGGCTCAGACTTAACTCCCATGTCTCGCCCCATCCTGTTACATCAGGTGGCCATATGAGCACGCTTCCCGCATCCGGCTGAAGCCGCAACGAAGGGGACATAAAGCCCGTTCTGCACGGCCAGGCACGAGATCACCTTGTGACCCTTCGGTTGTGAAACCTCTATGAACTCGGCAGTTCCGGTTGAGCACGAACTCGGAGTGCATTAGTGTCCAGCGACGATGTTCCCCGCGTGTCGCGCGCGCGGGGCACGCCCAATCCCCGCGAGGGGAGCCGGGGAACCACAGGCGGCGACCCCCATCGCCGCCCCCGGGGTGAATCCGAGTCGGTTCGGTAGGGCTGCTCCGGCCCGAACCCGTCAGCTAACCCGGTCGGCGTCGAGGAAGGGAGCATGGTTGGTGCGCACGCGCAACGGCGGGGAGAAGGCGGCGGGCAGGCACGCCCGCCCTCAGGAACGGCTCGGGCGATCACGCCGCCTGGGCGGTGTGGTGAGTCTCACACTCGCCGCCCTCCTGATAGCCATTCCCGTCGGCCCCGCCTCCGCCGACCCGGAACCGTCACTCCAGGACCTGGCCAAGCAGGTCGAGAAGATGCACAACGAGATCGAGACGCTGACCGAGGAGTACAACGGCCAGCGCGAGAAGCTCAAGACCGCCAAGAAGGCCGCCGACGCGGCGCAGAAGACGCTCTCGACCAGCGAGGCCGATCTGGAGGCCAAGCGCGCCAAGGCCGCGATGCTGGCGCAGAACGCGTACATCACCGGCGGGCTGAACCGCATGCTGGCGTTCGCCACCTCCAGCGACCCCGACACCTTCCTCGACCGCGCCGCCACCATGGACGTGCTGGAGCAGCAGCAGGGCGCGGAGGTCAACCAGGTCACCGCGGCCAGGGAGGCCGCCGAGCGCGCCAGGGCGGGCGCCAAGGCCCGCATCGACGAGGTCCAGGAGATCGTCTCCGACCTCGACGGCAAGCGCGACAAGATCACCAAGCTGGTCACCAAGGTCGAGAGCAACCTGTTCAGGCGGGCCCTGGGCGAGGCCGGCCGTCCCGGCACCCGGGCGCAGCGCGTCAACCTGCCGATCGCCGGCAGCGGCAAGGCCGCGCAGGCCGCCCGCTGGGCGCTCACACAGCAGCTCAAGCCGTACGTCTGGGGCGCGGAAGGCCCCGGCTCCTACGACTGCTCCGGCCTCGTCATGGCGGCCTACCAGAAGGTCGGCATCTCCCTGCCGCACTACACCGGCAGCCAGTGGACCGCGGGCAGGCACATCTCACGCGAGGAGCTGCGGCCCGGCGACCTGGTGTTCTTCTACAGCGACCTGCACCACGTCGGCATCTACCTCGGCGGCGGCATGATGGTGCACGCGCCGCAGACCGGTGACGTGGTGCGGATCGCCTCGCTCGCCAACAGGCCGTTCGCGGGCGCGGTACGCATCGCCGACTGACCTCCCCGTGCCTCCCCGCCGCTAGATCAACTGGCGGCGGGCCGCCCAGGCCACGGCTTCGATCGCCGTGGCGACACCGATGCGATCACAGATGCCGCGTAACCTGCGGCGCACCGTACGCCCGCTGATATCCAGGCGTCTGCCCACCCGGTCGACCGTGACTCCCTTGGCCAGCTCCGCCAGCAGCGCAAGATCCGCATGGCTCAGCTCAATGCCTTCAGTGAGCACATCCATCGGGAGCCCTCCCCCCCAACAGCTGAACAGTGGCCTCGGGACCGGGCCAAAGTCGCTCCTCGCAGACGGTAAACGCATCGTGGAAAGGTCGTCAAGCATGACAATCTCTGCTCTTGACGAGCGCTATTGACATGATCCGATATATGTGACCTACTCGCGATATGTCAGCACCGATCAGCCCGCGATGAGCGATCCCAAGGAGCCTTCCGGCGCTCCGGAACCCGCGGTTTCCGACCCCGTTGACATCCTGGGTTTTGATCCGTTCGATCGCGAATTTCTGCGTGATCCTTATGCCCGCTACCGCGAGCTGAGCGCGCGCGGCGCCCTCTTCCGTACGCGTGCGGGCCTGCTCGTCGCCACCACGCACGAGCTCTGCGCGACCCTGCTGCGCGACCCGCGCTTCGGCCGCGGCTCCGGCAGGCCGACCGGCGGAGAGCCAGGTCAGCCCACGCCCTCCTTCCTGTGGCTGGACCCGCCCGACCACACCAGGCTGCGCGCCCTGGTGAGCAGGGCGTTCACCCCGCGCATGATCGAACGGCTGCGCCCGCGCGTCGAGGCGATCACGGCGTCGCTGATCCGCGAGCTGCCGGAAGAGGCCGACCTCGTGTCCGGGCTGGCCTACCCGCTGCCGGTGATGGTGATCAGCGAGATGCTCGGGGTGCCTCAGGAGGATCACGAACGCTTTCGCGGCTGGAGCGAGAAGCTGGCCCGCGGCCTTGACCCGATGCTTACAGCAGACCTCTTATCGGAAACCGGCCGGGCCAGAAGGGAGTTCGGCGACTACTTCCGCGAGCTCGCCGCGATCAGGCGGGAGCGGCCGGGCGACGACCTCCTGAGCGCCCTGACGGCCGTGCGGGAGCTGACCGAGGCCGAGTTGCTGGCGACCTGCGTGCTGCTGCTCGTGGCGGGCCACGAGACCACCGTGAACCTCATCGCCAACGGCGTCCTGGCCCTGCTCCGGCACGGCCTGCTGCCGCACGCGGCCGAGCGGCCCGGCCAGGTGGTGGAGGAGGTGCTCCGGTACGACCCGCCGGTGCAGCTCACCTCGCGGGTCGCTCTGGAGGACGTGACGCTCGGCGGCACACCGGTGCCCGCGGGCGCCCCGGTGATGGCCGTGATAGGCGCGGCCAATCGCGACCCGGCCGTCTTTCCCGATCCCGGCCGCTTCGACGTGACCCGCTCGCCGGAGCGGCACCTCGCCTTCGGGCTCGGCATCCACTTCTGCCTCGGGGCCACGCTGGCGCGGATGGAGGGTGAGATCGCGCTGTCGGCGCTCGCCTCGGCGGTGCCCGGGCTGGAGCTGGCCGATCCGGATCCGCCGTACAAGGAGAACCTGGTGCTGCGCGGGCTGGCCTCGCTGCCCGTACGGGTGAAGAGGTAGGTTACGCACTGCCAGGTGCCTACTTCCCGAAAGAGAGTTACCGCTCCTAGGGTCACCGGCATGACGAACACCATGCGCGCACTCATCGGCGGCTCCGGCGCTCCCCTCCTCGTGGAGGCGCCCGTGCCGGAGCCCGGCCCCCAGCAGGTCCTGATCAAGGTCGCGGCTGCCGCGGTGAACCCCTTCGACCTGGCGATCGCTGCCGGAACGGTGGCCGACTACGGCGTGGCCCGCAGGCTGGAGTCCTACGGGCTCGGGTTCGACGTCGCCGGGGTCGTGGACCGGGTGGGCGAAGGGGCGCCGTTCCTTCCCGGGCAGGAGGTCGTCGGGCTGGCCGCGCGGCTGGAGCTGCCGACCAAGGCCCAGGCGGAGTACGTGGTGCTGGACGCCTCGGCGGTGGCCAGGGCGCCGCGCGGGCGTACGGCCGTGGAGGCGGCCACGATCCCGCTCAACGCGCTCACCGCCTGGCAGGCGCTCGACCGCGCCGGCGCGGGGGCGGGCCGGACCCTGCTGGTCACGGGCGCGGCGGGGGCCGTGGGCGGCTACCTGGTCGAGCTGGCCGCGCTGCGGGGCGCGCGGGTGGTGGCGGTCGCGGGCGCCGGCGACGAGGAGCTGGTCCGGAAAATGGGGGCCGAGTGGTTCATAGCGCGCGGCGGGGACCTGGCCGGGTCCGTGCGGGCCTTGGTGCCGGGCGGGGTGGATGC
The DNA here is from genome assembly GCF_039531895.1 of Nonomuraea monospora. Classification (NCBI taxonomy): domain Bacteria; kingdom Bacillati; phylum Actinomycetota; class Actinomycetes; order Streptosporangiales; family Streptosporangiaceae; genus Nonomuraea; species Nonomuraea monospora. The sequence continues at coordinate 55,447 of NZ_BAAAQX010000016.1, read as the reverse complement.
CGTGGTGGACGCGGCGGTGCTGGGGCTGGCGGCGCTCGACGCGGTCAGGGACGGCGGCGCCTTCGTGGCGCTGACGGCCGGGGCGGCGCCCGTCGGGCTGCGCGGCATCGACGTGGCCACCGTGTTCTTCCGGGCCGACGCGGCTCAGCTCGCCGAGGTGGTGCGGCTGGTGGAGGCCGGACAGGTGACGACGCGCGTGGCCGGGACGTACCCGCTGGAGAAGGCGGCGGACGCGCACGCCCGCCTGGCCGCGGGCGGGGTGCGCGGACGCCTGGTGCTGGTGCCCTGAACCCCCCGGCCGGCCCGCTCGCGGCGGGCGGGCCGACGGGGGGCGGAGCGCTTACTGGGTGGGCTTGACCAGCGGGAACAGGATGGTCTCGCGGATGTTCTTGCCGGTGAACGCCATGATCAGCCGGTCGATGCCCGCCCCCATGCCCCCGGTGGGCGGCATGGCGTACTCCAGCGCCTGCAAGAAGTCCTCGTCGAGCTGCATGGCCTCCGGGTCGCCCCCGGCGGCCAGCAGGGACTGCTCGACCAGGCGGCGGCGCTGGTCGATCGGGTCGTTCAGCTCGGAGAAGGCGGTGCCCAGCTCGGTGCCGAACCCGATGAGGTCCCACTTCTCGGTCAGCAGCGGGTCGTCGCGGTGCACGCGGGCCAGCGGTGAGGTCTCCACCGGGTAGTCCATGACGAACGTGGGCTGGATCAGCGTGTGCTCCACCAGCTCCTCGAACAGCTCCTGCACGAGCTTGCCCGCGCCCCACTTGGGGTCCCAGTGGATCTCGCGCCGATCGGCGATCTTGCGCAGCTCCTCCAGGCTGGTGGCGGTGGTGATCTCCTCGCCCACCGCCTCGGAGACGAGGTGGTGCAGCGGGACGCGCGGCCACTGGACGCCGCCGAGGTCGACCTCGGCGCCCTCGTGCACGACCACCGTGGTGTCGAGCGAGGCCAGGGCGGCCCGCTGGATCATCCGCTGCGTCAGGTCGGCCATGTCGTGGTAATCGAGGTAGGTTCCGTAGGCCTCGACCATGGTGAACTCCGGGTTGTGCGTGGAGTCCGCGCCCTCGTTGCGGAAGGTCCTGCTGATCTCGAAGACCTTCTCGATGCCGCCCACCACGAGCCGCTTGAGGTAGAGCTCGATCGCGATGCGAAGGTAGAGCTCCATGTCGTAGGCGTTGATGTGGGTCTTGAACGGCCGGGCCGCCGCGCCGCCGTGGATCGGCTGCAGCATCGGCGTCTCGACCTCGAGGTAGCCCTCCTCGTGCCAGAAGTCGCGCACCGCGCGGACCGCGGCGCTGCGCACCCGGGCCATCTTCCTGGCGTCGTCGTTGACGATGAGGTCGACGTAGCGCTGGCGGACCCGCGCCTCGGGGTCGGTGAGCCCGATGTGCTTCTCCGGCAGCGGGCGCAGGCACTTGGCGGTGATCTGCCAGCTCTCGGCGAGGATGGACAGCTCGCCGCGGCGGGAGGTGATCACCTCGCCGGTCACGCCGATGTGGTCGCCGAGGTCGACGTCGCGCTTCCAGCGGGCCAGCGAGTCCTCGCCGACCTTGTCGAGCGAGATCATCACCTGCAGATCCGCGCTGCCGTCGCGGATGGTGGCGAAGCAGAGCTTGCCGCCCACGCGGTTGAGCATGACGCGCCCGACCACGCCGACCTGGTCACCGGTCGCGGTGTCGGGCTCCAGGCCCTGGTATTTCTCCCTGACCTCGGCGTTGGTCGCCGTGCGTGGGAAATTCACCGGGTAAGGGTCGACGCCTTCGCTGCGAAGGCGGTCGAGCTTCTCCCTCCGGATGCGCATCTGCTCGGGAAGTTCGTCGCTCACAACAACAAAGGGTAGGGGATATGGCGAACTGCAAGGGCTCGTCGGCTCCCTGAAGGAACGCTGCAGGGGCGCTGAAGGAACGCTGCAAGAGCCCCCGTTTACAACTTTCTTACGAGCTCGGGGGGGAGCCGGTAGGGAACCGGTCCAAAGGGAGCTCGAGGAGAGAAAGATGTTCAAGAAGATCGCGACCGGCCTCGCCGCTGTCGCCGCCACCACCGCCGTCGCCCTGGCGCTGCCGGCCTCGGCCCAGGCCGGCTCGTACGACTACTCCGACTACTGGGGCCCCGTCACCGCCAAGCACGACCTGGCCAGGGCGCAGGGCTGGATCGGCGTCGACTGGGACCACCACGGCGAGTCGAACGAGGTCACGGTCAAGGGCAAGCTGTGGGACCGGGACGCGCGCACCTACGAAGAGGGCGGCAAGTGCGCGTACGTCCAGTTCGAGGCCAGCGACTTCGACTACGACTGGTCGCCTGTCTACGCCAAGAAGTACTGCGGTTACCCCGGCTACAAGAAGTTCGGCTTCGAGGAGCACGACGTCTACAGCCTGCGGGTGAAGGTGTGCCAGATCGGCCCCAACGGCGGCTACCCGAAGAAGTGTGGCCCCTGGGAGTACCTCTACACCGCCGAGAGCGAGTAAGGCGAGGGCGGGAGAGGTACGTGATGGCGGGCGGTCCCCTGAAAGGGGGCCGCCCGCTTTTTCATGCGGTGTTGCGGTGGTAGATCAGCCGGAGCCCGATGAGCGTGAGCCAGGGCTCGTGCACGTCGATCGAGCGCGACTCGCCCACCACCAGGGCCGCGTGGCCGCCGGTGGCCACCACGGTCACCTCGTCGGGGTCGTCGGCCAGTTCGGCGGCCATGCGTTCGACGATGCCGTCCACCTGGCCGGCGAAGCCGTAGATGATGCCGGCCTGGAGCGCCTCGACGGTATTCTTGGCGATCACCGAGCGCGGCCTGACCAGCTCGACCTTGTGCAGTTGCGCGCCGGCGGCGGCCAGCGCGTCCACGGAGATCTCGATGCCGGGGGCGGTGACGGCGCCGACGTACTCGCCCTTGGCCGAGACCGCGTCGAAGGAGGTGGCGGTGCCGAAGTCGACGATGACGCAGGGGCCGCCGTACTGGTCGATGGCGGCCAAGGCGTTCACGATGCGGTCGCTGCCGACCTCCTTGGGGTTGTCCATGCGCACGGGCACCCCGGTGCGGATGCCCGGCTCCACGATCACCGCGGTCACGTCGCCGTAGTAGCGGCGGCACATCTCGCGCATCTCGTTCAGCACACTGGGCACGGTGGAGCAGATGGCGATGCCGTCTACGTCGGCCCCCTTCAGCAGCGGCGACTGGGCCAGCAAGCCTTGCAGGACGACTGCGATCTCGTCGGCGGTGCGGCGGGCGTCGGTGGCGAGCCTCCAGTGCTCGATGACGTCCTCGCCCTCGAACAGCCCCAGCACTGTGTGCGTATTGCCGACGTCGATCGTGAGCAGCATCAATTACCCCCGCAGATCCAGTGCGATGTCAAGGGCCGGCGCTGAGTGCGTTAGCGCTCCCACCGCAAGGTAGTCAACGCCAGTTTCCGCCACATCACGGGCCGATTCCAAGGTCAATCCCCCGCTGGCCTCAAGAGCAACCCTGTTTTTCGCCCGATTTTTCACGATGTGGACAGCGCGAGCTGTGTCCTCGACCGTGAAGTTGTCCAGCAGGATCAGCTCGGCGCCCTCCTCCAGAACGGGGTCGAGCTGGTCGAGCCGGTCGATCTCCACCTCGATCGGCAGGTCCGGGTAGCGCTCCCTGACCGCCCTGAACGCCTCGGCCACGCCTCCGGCGGCCACCACGTGGTTGTCCTTGATGAGCGCGGCGTCCGACAGCGACATGCGGTGGTTGACGCCACCGCCGCAGCGCACGGCGTACTTCTCCAGGGCGCGCAGGCCCGGCAGCGTCTTGCGGCTGTCGCGCACGCGCGCGGTGGTGCCGCCGATCGCCTCGACCCACCGGCCGGTCAGCGTGGCCACCCCGGACAGGTGCGTGAGCAGGTTGAGCGCGGTGCGCTCGGCCGTCAGCAGCCCACGCACCGGCCCTTCGACGGTCATCAGCACGTCGCCGGCCCTGACCTGCTCGCCGTCCTTGGACACGCGCTCGGCCCTGGCCGCCCCCAGCCGCACGAACACGGCCTCGGCCACCGCCAGCCCGGCCACGACGCCGTCCTTGCGGGCCACCACGTCGGCCACCGAGCGCTGGCCGGCGGGGATGGTGGCCAGGCTGGTGACGTCGCCCGCCTCCTGGAGGTCCTCGGCGAGCGCCCGGTCGATCAGCGCGTCCACCTCGGCGGGGTCCAGCCCGGCGGCGGTCAGCTCGTGCGCCAGGCGCGCCGGCATCGTGTCGCCGTGCGGCGTGTACGTCATGCGCAGGCCCTCCTCCGTCAGGGTCACGTCCAGGTGCCCCAGCCATTCGTTGTCGTCGCGGCTCTCGTGATCCTCGCGCCAGTGTGAACCGCGCGTCTCCAGCCGGGCCGCCGCCGCGCCGGTGAGTGCGGTGGCGACGGTCAGCAGGTTCGTGACCTCCCACGCCTCGGTGCAGGGGGCCACCTGGATCGGGGTCCAGCGGGCGTCGCGCAGCGCCCTGGCGGTGGCGATCAGCGACTCGCGGCTGCGCAGCACGCTCGCCCCGGTGCTCATGTGGGCCTGGATCCTGGGCCTGACCCTCGGGTCCACCAGGCCGGGCTCGGCCCCGCTCGCGACGGGCGCACCCGGCGCCGGGTTCGTGGCGTGGATGTCCTCGGCGATGCGCTCGGCGAAGACCAGCCCTTCGAGCAGCGAGTTGGAGGCCAGCCTGTTCGCGCCGTGCACGCCGGTGCAGGCGACCTCGCCGCAGGCGTACAGGCCGTCGATGGAGGTGCGGCCGTGCAGATCGGTGTGGACGCCGCCGCTGGCGTAGTGGGCGGCGGGCGCGACGGGGATCGGCTGGGTGACCGGGTCGATGCCGTGCTCGCGGCAGACCGCGTAGATCGTCGGGAAGCGGGACTCCCACTTGTCGCGGCCGAAGTGCCGGCCGTCCAGGTACACGTGGTCGCGTCCCGTCTCGCGGATGACGCGCAGGATGGCCTTGGCGACGACGTCGCGCGGCGCCAGGTCGGCCAGCTCGTGCACGCCGGCCATGAACCGGTTGCCCTCGTGGTCGGTCAGGTAGGCGCCCTCGCCCCTGACCGCCTCCGAGATCAGCGGCTGCTGGCCGGTCGAGCCCTCGCCGAGCCACAGCACGGTCGGGTGGAACTGGACGAACTCGATGTCCCTGACGACGGCCCCGGCCCGCAGGGCGAGCGCCACGCCGTCGCCGGTGGAGACGGCGGGGTTGGTGGTGGCGGCGTAGACCTGGCCCATGCCGCCGGTGGCCAGGACCACCGCCCTGGCGCGCACCGCGCCGACGCCGTCACGCGCGCCCTCGCCCATGACGTGCAGCGTCACGCCGGCGGCCCGGCCGCCGGCGTCCTTGAGCAGGTCGAGCACGAGCGCGTGCTCGATCACCTCGATGCCGGCCGCCCTGATCGCCTCGACGAGCGCCCGCTGCACCTCGGCGCCCGTGGCGTCGCCGCCGGCGTGCGTGATCCTGCTCCGCCGGTGCCCGCCTTCCCTGGTGAGCTGGAGCTCCCCCTCGGGGGTCCGGTCGAAGCGGGCGCCGCGCGCCATGAGCCGCCGCACCGCGCCGGGGCCCTCGGTGACCAGGGTGCGCACCGCCCGCACGTCGCACAGGCCCACTCCGGCGATCAGCGTGTCGTTCAGGTGTTCGTCAGGGGTGTCGCGCGGGTCGAGCACGGCCGCGATGCCGCCCTGCGCCCAGCGGGTGGAGCCCGCCGACAGCACGTCCTTGGTGACGACCAGGATCTTGGCCGCCGGATCCAGCTCGGCATAGTGCAGGGCCACGGTCAGGCCCGCCACGCCGGAGCCCACGACGACCACGTCCGCCTCGACGGTCCAGCCAGGCTCGGGCGCCGTCAGCCGCAGGGGAATCACCGGTGCGCTCATTGGGGGTCTCCTCACTGGGCGATCTCGTCAGGATGACGATAATCCCTGGAGTGCCTATTTCGTCAATATGACGATAACGCCTGGAGTGAGAGGAACATGCCCCGGGGTTGCTCAGTCGCCTCCGCTCTTCCTGATGAACGCCTCGTAATCGGCGAACGGCTCCAGCCCCATGGCCCTGCGGCGCTCGTCCAGCAGCTCGGGATCCTCGATCGGCATGGGCTCCAGCCCGTCGCCGCCGTTGTGGAACTGGGTGCCGTAGAGCTGGGGACGGCCGGAGCGCACGCGTACGCGGTCCTCCAGGTAGGCGAAGTCGCGCGCCGAGGCCTCGTCGGAGTCCACCGCGTCGGCCATCACCTCGCGGAACAGGCGCTGCACGCCCCTGGAGGTCGCGTGCTGCGCCAGCAGCCAGGCCGCCCGCGCCGCCCGCTCCCCCACCTGGGAGATCAGCGGCCAGCCCCGGGTCGCGACGACGGAGTAGAGCCAGGCCGTGTTGCCCTCGTCGAGCCGCTGCAGGCGCGCCAGCCGCTTGTCGCCTGGGACGCCCTTGGCCGGGTCGCGCATGGCCTGGTCCATCTCCATGCGCCGGATCAGCTCGTCCCTCAGCTCCTCATCCGTCATGCTCCCGACGGTAAACCGCCTCAGGCGGGATTCAAGGTGAGTGTGACGTTGTCGATCAGCCGCGTGCTGCCCACCTTGGCCGCCACCGCGAGCACGGCCAGGCCCTCGTAGCCCTCGCTCACCTCGGCGAACGTGGCAGGGTCCACCAGGGCCAGATAGTCGAGGTCGAGCCCGGGGCCTGCCTCGTCGAGCACCGCGCGCGCGGTCTGCCTGATCTCGGCGGGGGTGAACCGGGCCGCGCCCGCGCGCAGCGCGCGCGACAGCGTCACCGCCACCTGGCGGTCGCCGTCGGACAGGTAGCGGTTGCGGCTGGACAGGGCCAGCCCGTCGGGCTCGCGTACGGTCGGCGCGCCCAGGATCTCGATCGGCAGGTCGAGGTCGGCGACCATGCGGCGGATCAGGGCGAGCTGCTGGGCGTCCTTCTGGCCGAACACCGCCAGGTCGGGCTGCACCAGGTTGAACAGCTTGAGCACGATCGTGAGCACGCCGTCGAAGTGCCCCGGCCTGAAGGCGCCCTCGACGACCCGGCCCATCTCGCCGGCGGAGACGCTCACCTGGCGGTCGGCGGCGTACAGGTCGTCGGCCGCCGGGTGGAAGACGACGTCCACGCCCTCCTCCCGGCACACCTCAAGATCGGCATCGAATGTACGGGGATAGCGCGAAAAATCCTCGTTTGGGCCGAATTGCAGGGGGTTGACGAAGATGCTGACCACGACCTGATCGGCGCGGACCCGGGCCTGCCTGATCAGCGACCGGTGGCCCTCGTGGAGCGCGCCCATGGTCGGCACCAGCGCCACCGTTCCGGCACGGCGCGCCTTGACCAGGTCATCCCGGCCCCTGGCGACGATCAGATCCATAACAGCCCTCCCAACGCGACGGTCAGGTCCATATATTGCCCCCCAGTGCGTCGAGCAGCCGCTCCGCCTCCTCCGGTTTGAGCAACCCGGCGGCGAGCGCCCGGTCGGCGGTGAGCCGGGCCAGCGCGACGTAGGCGTCGGCCGCCTCGGGAGCGGCCAGGATGAGCGCGTCGACGTGTTTGCGCACGGTGCCCGCGTCGCCACGGACGACGGGGCCGGTCAGGCCCGCGATGCCCAGCCGCAGCACGTTGTCGAGCGCCGCGCCGAGCAGCGGGCCCAGCATCCGGCCCGGGTGATCGACGCCGATGCCGCGCAGCAGGTCGGAGGACTCGGCGATGAGCGTGACCATGTGGTTGGCGGCGTTGGCCAGGGCCGCGTGGTAGAGCGGGCGGTCGGCGTCGGCGATCCACACCGGCTCGCCGCCCATCTCGATCACCAGGGCCTCGGCGACGGGGCGCAGCAACTCGGGGGCGGTGACGCCGTACGAGATGCCGGTGAGCTTGTTGAGGTCGTCGTCCCTGCCCGTGAACGTCATCACCGGGTGCAGCGCGAGCGGCAGCGCTCCCGCGCCGGCCGCCGGGTCGAGCACCGACAGCCCGTACGCGCCGCTGGTGTGCACCAGCATCTTGCCCTTGAGGTCGGCGCCGGTGCTGGCGAGCCCGCTGACGAGGTCGGGCAGCGCGTCGTCGGGGACGGTGAGCAGGACGAGCTGGGCCGCCCCCACCACCTCGTCGGGCCTGGACGGCGTGACGCCGAGCCGGTCGGCCGCCCATCGCTGCGAGTTGTCGGACACACCGCTGGCGGCCACGACCCGGTGGCCCGCCTGGGCCAGCGCGGCGCCGAGAGCGGAGCCGACCTTGCCCGCCCCGAGCACGCCGACGGTCAGCCGTGCCGGGCGATCCCCTGCGTCCATGACGTCTCACCCCTGTCGACCGTGATGGCACTGCCGACCAGCGTAACGGCCTCTCAGGGTGGCGAGCGTGACCGGTGTTTTGCCGCGCGTTGAGTTATTCGCAAATGCGACAAGGGCAGTCAAAAGGTGCACCCCCTGTCGGAAGAGATGAGGAGAGGGGTTCATCGCATGGCAGCGGGCGCCGAGCCCCGGATCGAGGCACGACGCCCGCGCGATGCGACCTCTTGGAGGTGCGCCGGTCGATCACCCGCCGACTGACCGACCGGAGGAAGAGCCCGGGCCGACCTGCGTCAGCCCGGGCTCTTTCCATCAGTAGTGGTGGGGGCCGTTGACGACCGCGCCGCCCTTGCAACCGGCGACCGCGACGCCGATGACGGCCACGGCGTTGCCGCAGACGTTGATCGGGGCGGTGATCGGGGCGACCACCTGGTTGCCGGAGAGCACACCGCCGCCGCCGTTGGTGACGATGTCGGCGTGCGCCGGGACGGCCAGCGACATCATGGCAACGGCTCCGGTGACGACCAGGACCTTCTTCAGCACGAGGGCTTCCTCTCGGTTTCGCGGCACACTGGCCGCTGGTGCATGTTCGGGAGCGGCCGGCTTCGGCCAATTGGGGGTTGGCGGAACGCGACCACTCGGTGACAATGGGTAAACGTTACCTCAAGCACGCGACCTTGAGTAGCCATATGATGACAGTGCGTGTGTGTCGCGAGTCATGAGATAGTCCTGGGCATGTGGCTCACCTGGCGCGTCGCAACGGAGCGCGCGCTGTACGGCGAGGAGGGCTTCTACCTCCGCGAACGCCCGTCAGGCCACTTCCGCACCTCGGTCAGCGCCTCGGCGGCCTTCGCCGACGCGGTGCTGGCGCTGCTCGCGGAGGTGGACGCCGAACTCGGCGAACCAGACGTGCTCGACCTGGTCGACATCGGCGCCGGCGAGGGGGTGCTGATCACGCAGGTGCTGGACGCGGCCGGGCCGCGCCTGCGCGACCGGCTGCGCGTCACCGCCGTCGACCTCTCGCCCCGGCCCGCCGGCCTGCCCGACCGGGTCGAGTGGACGCCGAGCCTGCCCACGGAGATCCAGGGGCTGGCCATCGCCAACGAGTGGCTGGACAACGTGCCGCTCGACGTGGTCGAGCAGACCCCGGAAGGGCCGCGGCTCGTCATGGTCAACGTGCACACCGGCGAGGAGCGGGTCGGCGGCGCGCTGCGGCCGGCCGACCGGAGCTGGCTGGAACGGTGGTGGCCGCTCGGCCGGGTGGGCACCCGGGCCGAGATCGGGCGGCCCCGCGACGAGGCTTGGGCGTCGGTTCTCGTGCGCCTCACCAGGGGGCGGGCGATCGCCATCGATTATGCACACCCTGTGGACAACCGGCCGCTGCACGGCACGCTCACGGGGTACCGCGACGGGGCGGTCGTCAGCCCCGTACCCGACGGGACCTGCGACATCACCGCTCACGTGGCCCTCGACGCGTGCGCGGAGGCCGGGCGGCGGGCCGGCGCGATATCCACAACCTTGTCCACACAGCGGGAGGAACTGCGGAGGCTGGGGCTCACCGGGGAGCGGCCGCCGCTGGAGCTGGCCCGCAGCGATCCGCGCGGCTACCTCCGGGCCCTGGCGCGGGCCTCGGAGGAGGGCGAGCTGATCGACGCGTCGGGGCTCGGCGGCTTCGGCTGGCTCAGCCAGTCGCGCTGAGCTTGCTTGAGGCGATCGCACCTCGTCTCAGGCGGTCGCGCCTCGTCTCAGGCGGTCGCGCCTCGCTTCCGGCTGTCGCGCCTCGGGTCAGGCGGTCGCCGTGAGTTCCAGTGCTTCCAAGCCCCGGATCACGTAGCCGGGCTTCCACGACGGCTCCTCGCGCAGTTCCAGCGTGGCCGCCCGGTCCAGCAACGCGCCGAACGACTCCAGCAGCTCGATCCTGGCCAGCGGCGCGCCCAGGCAGAAGTGGATCCCGGCGCCGAAGGAGATGTGCGGGTTGTCGGCGCGGCCCACGTCGAGCCGGTCCGGGTCCTCGAACACGGCGGGGTCCCGGTTCGCCGAGCCGAACAGCAGCGCCACCTCCGCCCCGCGCGGGATGCGCACGCCGTGCACCTCGACGTCCTCCAGCACCCACCGCTCGAACATCTGCAGCGGCGTGTCCCACCGCATCAGCTCCTCGACGGCGGTGGGCAGCAGGGACCGGTCGGCGCGCAGCCTGGCCAGCTCGCCGGGGTTCCTGAACAGGGACCACCAGCCGTTGCCCGTCACGTTCACGGTGGCCTCGTGGCCGGCGTTGAGCAGCAGGACGCAGGTGCCGACCAGCTCGTCCTCGGTCAGCTCGTCGATCTGGGCGAGGGCGCTGACGAGGTCGTCGCCTGGACTCCTGCGGCGCCTGGCGGCCAGGGCCTTGAGGTAGCCGGAGAACTCCGAGGCCGCGCGGACCGCGGTGTGCTGGGCGTCGGGCGACGGGTTGAGCTCGTACATGCCGCAGATGTCGGCGGACCAGGGGCGCAGCAGGTGGCGGTCCTGGTCGGGGATGCCGAGCATCTCGGCGATGACGGTGACGGGCAGCGGCTCGGCCACCTCGGCGATCAGGTCGCCGCCGCCTTTCTCCACGTACGCGTCCACGAGGCTCCCGGCGACGGCCCGGACGCGGGGACGCAGCGACTCGACCATGCGCGGGGTGAACGCCTTGGAGACCAGCCGGCGCAGCCTGGTGTGCACCGGCGGCTCCACGTCCAGCATGCCCGCTCTGATCACGCGCCAGAACGGCTCCTGGAACTCCGGCTCCGGCGGCTTGCCGAACTCCTCGTGGGTGGCCACGTGCAGGTAGGAGCGGCCCAGCCGGCGGTCTCTGAGCAGCGCGTTCACGTCGGCGTGCCGCGCGATGAGCCACTGGCCCGTCGGCTCGAAGTAGCTGACGGGCGCCTGGCGTCTCAGCTCGTCGTAGACCCGGTAGGGATAAGCCACAAAATCCGGATTCCAAGGATCAAAGCCCACTATTCCATCTTAGGAGCGGCTTCCTCCTGCTTCGTGTGCCTGCTCCGCATCCGGATGTTGAGCAGCTCCACGATGACGGAGAACGCCATCGCGAAGTAGATGAAGCCCTTGTTGATGTGCTGCTCCAGGCCCTCCGCCACGAGCACCACGCCGATCAGCACCAGGAACGCCAGCGCCAGCATCTTGATGCTCGGGTGGCTCTCCACGAACCTGCTGATCGGCCCGGAGGCGAACAGCATCACCAGCACGGACACCACGACGGCCGCGACCATCACGCCGATGTTGTTCACCATGCCGACGGCGGTGATCACGGAGTCCAGCGAGAACACGATGTCCAGCACCATGATCTGCAGGATCACCGAGCTGAAGGAGGCCGCGGCCGCCTGCTTGCCGTCCTTGCCGGTGGGGCCCTCCATGGCGTGGTGGATCTCCGTGACGCTCTTGCCCAGCAGGAACAGGCCGCCGAGCAGCAGGATCAGATCTCGTCCCGAGATCTCGTGGCCGAGGACGGTGAACAGCGGTTCGGTGAGCTGGACCACCCACGACAGGCCGAGCAGCAGGAGCAGCCGGCTGATCAGGGCGGCGGCCAGGCCGAGCACCCGCGCCCGGTCCCGCTGCTCAGGGGGCAGTTTGCCGGCCAGGATGGAGATGAAGATGATGTTGTCGATCCCGAGGACGATCTCCAGGGCGACAAGGGTGAAGAAGCCGATCCAGATGTTCGGGTCGGTCACCCAATCCAACATCTGCTCACCTCCATGACTCAGGGGGACATTTCAGGGGGTTTCCCGATAGCAACGAGTCACGGGTGGCATTAGTTCGCGGTCTTGCGTTTCATGCCCGGCTGTCGGTTATAGTTCACCACGTAGGTCATGAGTGCCAGCGACAAGCCCCGGCTAGCTGGCCGGCAACCCTCGCGTCCGCGGCGGGGTGCCCCGGGTGAAGACCTGGTCCGCCACGAGGTGTGGCGGGCAAGCGCGGGCTCCGTGGCTGCTCCCAGGGGTCCGATGACCCTTCAGGAGGCATGCCGTGTCCACGCTGACGATCTTCGACTCCGCCCGTGACGCCGCCGAGACCGCTCCCGCCGTCTCGACGAGCCGGCCGATCCCCGCCGTGCTCGGCGCCGACCTGGAGGTGCCCGTCAAGGGCGGCAGGCTCGTCGGGTACGCCAACCTGGACTACGCGGCCAGCGCCCCCTGTCTGGAGCCGGTCAGCGCCGCCGTCGCCGCCGCGCTCCCGGCCTACTCCAGCGTCCACCGCGGCGCCGGCTACGCCTCGCAGCTCACCACCGCCAGGTACGAGCAGGCCCGCCACACGGTCAGGGCGTTCGTCGGCGCCCGCCCCGACGACGCCGTGATCTTCACCCGCAACACCACCGACGCCACGAACCTGCTGGCCGGCTGCCTGCCCGCGGGCACCACCACCGTCGTCTTCGACACCGAGCACCACGCCTCCCTGCTGCCCTGGCCCGAGGCCGTCCGGCTGGCGCCGCCCGCCTTCCCCGGCGAGGCCGTGCGCGCCGCCGACGAGGCGCTGGCCGCGATCGACGGGCCGAAGCTGCTCGTCGTCACCGCCGCCTCCAACGTGACCGGCGAGCTGTGGCCGATCGCCGCCCTGGCCCACATCGCGCACCGGCACGGCGCCCGCATCCTGGTGGACGCGGCGCAGCTCGTCCCGCACCGCAAGCTCAACCTGACCGCGCTCGACCTCGACTACGTGGCCTTCTCCGGGCACAAGCTGTACGCGCCGTTCGGCGCCGGCGTGCTGATCGGGCGGCGCGACTGGCTGGCTGAGGGCAAGCCGTACCTCGCGGGCGGGGGCGCGGTGCGCTCCGTCGGCGTCGCCGAGGAGGGCACCGAGTGGCACGACGACCCCGAGCCGCGGCACGAGGCGGGCACCCCGAACGTGCTGGGCGCCATCGCCCTGGCCGCCGCCTGCGACGCGCTGACCGCCACCGGATGGACGGAGCTGGTCGCCGAGGAGGAGCGGCTGATCGCGCGGCTGCGGTCGGGGCTGGCCGCGATCGCGGGCGTACGGGAGCTGTCGCTGTGGGGGGACGATCACCCGCGGGTCGGCATCGTGTCGTTCACCGTGGCCGGGTACACCGCTCGCGAGGTGGCCGAGGCGCTGTCCGGCGAGTACGGCATCGGGGTGCGTGACGGCAAGTTCTGCGCGCACCCGTTCGTGCGGCACCTGCTCGGCAGCGCCGACGGCGGGTGCGAGGACGACACCGCCTCGGCGGTGCGGGCCTCGATCGGGATCGGCAGCACGCAGGAGCACGTGGACCGGCTGATCGAGGCCGTACGCGACCTGGTCTCCCGCCTCGCGTGACTCCGCGGCCTGGCCGCCTGGCACAGCTCGGACGCGTTACCCGTTCGGCGGCCTGCGGTGCTGCGGGGGCTCGTCCGATACGAGGGCGTCGATGTCCCGCATGTCCTCGTCGTTGAGCCTGCCGGAGCCGGAGGTGCTGGGCGCGGTGGGCTGCCTGGGCACCTCGGGCGACTCGCCGGGCGCGTGGGCGGGCGTCGTCGGGCCCCCGGCGGGCGTCGTTCCGGCCAGACCGCCCGCCGTGGTCGTCCCGCCGGGCATGCCGCCTGTCGTGGTCGTCCCGCCGGGCATGCCGCCCGTGGCGGTCGTGCCGCCGGGCCGGTGCGCGGTCAGCTCCTCCTCGGCCGCGCGCCGGTCGGAGCGCCTGCGGAACATGGCGCCGAGAATGCCGTCCAGGCCGATGCGTCCGCCGCCCAGCGCCAGGAACAGCAGGCTGAGCGCGCCGAGCGCCCCGGCCAGCTCCCAGCCGCCCTCGCCGACCATCACCCCCTTGCCGCCGTGCACGAACGCGATGGCGCCGAGCATGTTGATCAGCAACAGCAGCGCCACCGGCCGGACCAGCAAGCCGAGGATCAGGAAGATGCCGCCGACCGTCTCGACGACGGTCGCGAACCCGGCGGCCAGCTCGGGCATCGGGATCCCCATCTCCCTGAAACCCTCTGTGGTGGCGCCCAGCCCGCTCTGCCACTTCTGCCAGCCGTGCGCTACGAAGATCACGCCGGTCGCCACTCGCGCGATCAGTGCCGCGACATCAAAAAGAACTCTCTTCATGGTGTTTTCTCCCCCCGTTCCTGGTATTCCTCCCCATGTCCGGCTTCACGATGCGTTTCCATACGATCTCTTGACCCGGCCCCCCGCTGGATCACCACCGAGGTCGGTGGCAGCATGGCCCGTATGACGGAACGTGTGGTCGGAATCGGCGCGGGCGCGAAAGAGCTGGCCACCGAGGACATGATCCTCAACATCGGCCCGCAGCACCCGTCCACCCACGGCGTGCTGAGGCTGCGGCTGACGCTCGACGGCGAACGCATCGCCACCGCCGAGCCGATCATCGGCTACATGCACCGCGGCGCGGAGAAGCTGTTCGAGGTGCGCGACTACCGCCAGATCATCATGCTGGCCAACCGGCACGACTGGCTGTCCGGCTTCGCCAACGAGCTCGGCGTGGTGCTCGCCACCGAGCGCATGCTGGGCATGGAGCCGCCGGTGCGGGCGGTGTGGGCGCGTACGCTGCTGGCCGAGCTCAACCGGGTGCTCAACCACCTCATGTTCCTCGGCTCCTACCCTCTCGAACTGGGCGCGATGACGCCGCTGTTCTACTCCTTCAACGAGCGCGAGCGCATCCAGGCCGTGATGGAGGAGATCTCCGGCGGGCGCATGCACTACATGTTCAACCGGGTCGGCGGGCTCAAGGAGGACCTGCCGTACGGCTGGCTCGACCGCGTCGAAGCCGCCGTCGGCGAGACCCGCCGCCGCGTCCCCGACATCGAGAACCTCATCCTGCACAACGAGATCTTCGTCGCCCGCACCAAGGGCGTGGGCGTGCTGACGCGCGAGCAGATCATGCAGTACGGCGTCAGCGGCCCCATCTCCCGCGCCTCCGGCGTCGACTTCGACCTGCGCCGCGACGACCCGTACCTGGCCTACCCCGAGCTGCCCGTCAAGGTCGTCACCCGCGGCGGCGGCGACTGCCACGCCCGCTTCGAGGTCCTGCTCGAACAGCTCAAGGTCTCCCTCGACCTGGCCGACGCCTGCGTCGACCGGCTGCGCTCGCTGCCCCCGGGGCCGATCAACCAGCGGCTGCCCAAGGTGCTCAAGGTGCCCGAGGGCCACACGTACGCGTGGACGGAGAACCCGCTCGGCATCAACGGCTACTACCTGGTCTCCAAGGGCGACAAGACGCCGTGGCGGCTCAAGCTGCGCTCGGCCTCCTACAGCAACATCCAGGTGCTGCGCGAGATGCTGCCCGGGCACCTGGTGGCCGACATGGTGGCGATCCTCGGCTCCATGTTCTTCGTGGTCGGTGACATCGACAAGTGAAGGCACCGGAACGCGACAAGTACGTCGACTGGCTGCGGGCGCTCAGCCTGATCGTCGTGGTGGTGTGGCACTGGGCGTTCACGATCCTCGACTGGAAGCCGTACGGCCCCGAGCCCACCAGCCCACTCGGCTTCACCAGCGGGTTGTGGATCCTCACCTGGCTGCTGCAGGTGCTGCCGCTGTTCTTCTACGTCGGCGGCCACGTGCACCTGCTGTCCTGGCACCGGGCCAAGGCGCGCGGCACCGGCATCGGCTCGTTCGTCTGGCGGCGCATCCGCGCGCTGGCGTTACCCGCGCTGTTCCTGTCGGGCGCGTGGATCGCCATCGGGGCGGTGGTGACGTACACGTTCCAGGTCGACTGGATGTGGCGGGTGGTGCTGCTGGTGCTCAGCCCGCTGTGGTTCCTCGGCGTCTACCTGGTGCTGATCGCGCTGCTGCCCGTCGCGCTCTGGCTGCACCAGCGCTACGACGTGCTGGCCCTCATCTGGCTCGGCGGCGCCGCGCTGGTGGTGGACGTGCTGCGCTTCCGCTACGAGGTCGAGTGGGTGGCCTGGCTCAACATGATCATCGTCTGGGGGCTGGCGCACCAGGCCGGGTTCTTCTACGACCGGGTCGTGGTGCTGCCCCGCCGCTACGACATCGCGCTGCTGTGGACCGGGATGTTCGCCCTGGTCGGGCTGGTCTACTCCGGCATCTACCCCGGCTCGATGGTCGGGGTGCCCGGCGACAGGTTCTCCAACATGGCGCCGCCCACGTTCGTCATCGTGGCGCTGCTGCTGTTCCAGATCGGGCTGGTCGAGGTGCTCAGGCCCGCCATGGAGCGGGTGCTCGAACGGCCGCGCTGGCGGCGGCTCAACGACTTCATCAACCGGTACTCGCTGCCGCTGTTCCTCTTCCACACCACCGGGATGGCCATCTCGCTGGGGCTGTCGTGGTGGCTGTTCGGCACGCTGGGCGACCGCATCCCGCCCGACTCCGTGTGGTGGCTGGAGCGGCCGATCGCCGTCATCGGGCCGCTCATCTGCACGGCTCCGGTCATCTACCTCTTCGGACGCCGGCGCACCCCCGTCGGGCAAACGCAGGACAAGGACGTCGGCGGGTCCATAAGCTCGGAGCATGGCTGACATCGCCTTCCGGGCCAACGCCGAGGACGAGCGGATCATTCGTACCGCGCTGCGGGAAGGCGAGCGGCCCAGCGACGTCCTGCGCCGCGCGCTACGCCTGATGCAGCGCGAGATGTGGCACGACCGCCTGGTCTCGGGCACCTTCCGCACCATCGAGGGGCTGCCTGACGAGCACTAGTCGCGGGCGCGGTCTCAGGCCCGCTGGTTGCGGTAGCGGCTCGCTAGTCGCGGGCGCGGTCCTCCGGCTCCTTGGGGATGCGGCAGGAGTGCTCCAGGTACAGCGCCGCGCAGATCAGCACGACACACGACACGAACGACCCCGTCGCGACGAAGAACTCGCCGCGCGGCGTCTCCCGGTCGAGGATCTGCACGGTGTGCAGGGCGAACCCGGCGAACACCCCGCCGAACACCGCCCCCGCGTACGCCGACGCCTTCGCCAGCGCCGCCAGCCGGGCGACGGCCAGCGGCTCCACCGGCTTGGTGTCGGGCTTCCTGGCGATCCTGGCCCTGGTCGCCCAGCCGCTGTAGGCCTCGCCGATGGCCAGCAGCAGCACCGTGGGGATCGCCGTCCAGGGCATGAGCGGCAGGTCGGAGTAGATGGGCCTGATCACCATCCAGGTGAGCAGGGCCATGACGACGACGATGCCGACCAGGGGGCCGGCGTGGGTGGGCTTCAATCGGGCCTCTGCAGCTTCAGGTCCTCGCGCAGCCGTACGCCCTGCTCGCCGAGCCCCTCCAGCAGGTCGGCCACCCGGCCGCGGCCGGGCACCTCGCCCTCAGGATCGGCCTTCGACCAGGGCACCAGCACGAACGCGCGCTCGTGCGCCCGCGGGTGCGGCAGCGTCAGGTCGGGGTCGTCGCAGACGGTCTCGCCCACCACGATCAGGTCGATGTCGAGCGTGCGCGGCCCCCAGCGCTCCACGCGTTCGCGGCCGAAGGCGTTCTCCACGCTCTGCGCCCGCTCCAGCAGCGTGCGTGGCGCGAGCGTGGTCTCGGCGACCACGATCGCGTTCAGGTACGGGCGCTGCCCGCCCGGCCCGCCGACCGGGTCGGTCTCGTAGACCGGGGACGCCTGAACGAACTCCAGCCCAGGCGCGTCGAACAGGGTGTCCACGGCGCCCTGCAACGTCGTGAACCGGCGTCCCAGGTTGCTGCCGAGAGAGAGCACCACCTTCATGCGCGGCTCCGCTCGATGGTCACGACCACGTCGTCGAACGGCAGCGGGATCGGCGCCGCCGGCTTGTGCACACTCACCTCTACCCTGTGCACCCGCTCGCTGGCCAGGCACACGTCGGCCAGCCGCTGCGCGAGCGTCTCGATCAGCTCGACCGGCTCGCCCGCCACCACCTCGGTCAGCGCCTGCGCCAGCTCCCCGTAGTGGACGGTCTTGGTCAGGTCGTCGCCGGCCGCGGCCGGCGCGGTGTCGAGGAACAGCGTCGCGTCCACCACGAACTCCTGCCCGAGCTCCCGCTCGGCAGCGAGCACGCCGTGCCTGCCCCGGGCCCGCAGGCCCTTGAGAGCGATGCGATCAAGGCTCAAGCTCGCCTTCCTCCTCCTCGTCGTCGTCGCCCTGGAGGACCGGGGAGCCGTGGTGCATCCACAGCCGCCAGCCCTGCGGGGTGCGGAGGTAGACGTTGCTGGCCACCACCTTGCCGGCGGCGAAGCTGGACTCGCCCTCCTCCCCCGCGGTCAGGATGTTCTCCACGCAGGTGAGGACGGCCACGTCACCCAGCACCGTCGTGTTGACGTCGGTCAGCACGAACTGGATGTAGGTGGTGTTCGCCATGATCAGCGCCCAGGAGCGCAGCACCTCCTGGCGGCCCGTGAGCAGGGTCCAGCCCGGGTGCACGCAGCTCACCTGGTCGTCGGTGGTGTCCTCGGCCCAGATCTCGGTCATCTTGTCCAGGTCCGCGCTCTCTATCGCGGCGTAGAACTCCTGGTTGACCGTCTCGATCGCGGCGGTGTCGACGCTCATGTGCCTGCTCCGGCTCTCTTCCATGCGGCGGCCACGCGCACGGCATCGGCGTTGGGACCTACCTCGTGCACGCGCACGCACCAGGCGCCGGCCTGTGCCGCCAGCGCGGTCACCGCCAGCGTGGCGTCGTCGCTGCGGCTGAACGGCCGTGGCGTGCCGTCGGGATCGGCCAGCAGCCGCCCCAGGAATCGTTTGCGTGACGCCCCGACCAGCAGCGGGAAGCCCAGCTCTGCCAGCCGCGGGATGCCCGCCAGCACGGCCCAGTTGTGCTCGGCGTTCTTGGCGAAGCCGAGGCCCGGGTCGAGCACGATCTGCTCTTCCGTGACCCCCTCGGCCAGCACCAGGTCCACCCGCTTGCTCAGCTCCTCGCGCACCTCCGTCACGACGTCCGCGTAGACGGCGCGGGAGTACATGTCATGGCTGTGGCCGCGCCAGTGCATCACGACGTACTTGGCCCCGGTCGCGGCCACCACGCGTGGCATCTCCGGGTCGGCCAGGCCGCCGCTCACGTCGTTGACGATGCGGGCGCCCGCCTCCACCGCGGCCTTGGCCACCTCGGCACGCATCGTGTCGACGCTGACCACCACCCCCTCGGCGGACAGCGCGCTGATCACCGGGACGACCCGGGCCAGCTCCTCCTCCATGGAGACCCTGGCCGCGCCGGGGCGGGTGGACTCGCCGCCCACGTCGACGATGTCGGCGCCGTCACGCACCAGCTCGAAGCCGTGCTGGATGGCGGTCGCCTCGTCGAACCACAGGCCCCCGTCGGAGAACGAGTCGGGCGTCACATTGACCACACCCATGACGAGGCACCGCTCCGCACCTCCAGGCACGTTGATGGGCACGCTAGTCATGGGCCAAGCCTAGGCGCTTCCCCACTCCTGCTGACATCGTGGGTACCCCGTTCGGTCATCAGCCGCCCGTTCAGCGGCCGAGGATCAGCGCCATGGCCTCGGATCGGGTCTTGTCGCTGGTGCGGAAGTCGCCGCGGACGGCCGAGGTGACGGTCTTGGCGCCCGGCTTGCGCACCCCGCGCATCGTCATGCACAGGTGCTCGCACTCGACGACCACGATGACGCCGCGCGGCTCCAGCACGCGCATGAGCGCGTCGGCGATCTGGGAGGTCATGCGCTCCTGCACCTGGGGGCGGCGGGCGAAGACGTCCACCAGGCGGGCGAGCTTCGACAGGCCCGTGACCTGGCCCCTCTCGTTGGGGATGTACCCCACGTGGGCCAGGCCGTGGAACGGGACGAGGTGGTGCTCGCAGGTCGAGTAGACCTCGATGTCGCGTACGAGCACCATCTCGTCGTGGTCGACGTCGAAGACCTTGTTGAGCACGTCTTCGGGCGTCTGGCCGAGCCCGGAATACTGCTCGGCCATGGCTCTGGCGACCCGGGAGGGCGTCTCGATCAGGCCGTCACGATCGGGATCCTCACCGATGGCGTAGAGGATCTCGCGAACGGCCTTCTCGATCCGCCCCAGGTCGACGTCGTGCTGAGTCACGCACTGTCCCCGGACGGGAGGGCGTCCTGGCGGCCCGTGGTGAGCGAGCCGTTGGCCGACTGCTCCTTCGGCGTCAGGATCGGCGGACGGTCGGAGGGGAGCCGCTTGCCGTAACCCGCGTAGGACGGGCGGTGCTCCTTGACGACCACCGGGGCGAAGATCTGCAGCACCTGCTCGCGGGAGAGCGTCTCCTTCTCCATCAGCTCCAGCACCAGGTTGTCGAGCACGTCGCGGTACTCGACCAGGATGTCCCACGCCTGGTCGTGCGCCGTCTCGATCATCCGGCGGACCTCCTCGTCGATCGTGGAGGCGATCTTCTCGGAGTAGTCGCGCTCGTGGCCCATCTCGCGGCCCAGGAAGACCTCGGCCTGGCCGCTGCCGAACTTACGGGCGCCGAGCTGCTCGCTCATGCCGTACTCGACCACCATGCGGCGGGCGACGGCCGTGGCCTTCTCGATGTCGTTGGAGGCGCCGGTGGTGGGCTCGTGGAAGACGAGCTCCTCCGCCGCGCGACCGCCGAGCAGCATCGCGAGCTGGTCCATCATCTCGGACCTGGTGGCCAGGAACTTGTCCTCCATCGGCAGCGTCATCGTGTAACCGAGGGCGCGGCCGCGGGAGAGGATCGTGATCTTGTGGACCGGGTCGGAGTTCGGCAGCGCGTGCGCCACCAGCGCGTGACCGCCCTCGTGGTAGGCGATCATCTTCTTCTCCTTGTCGGACATGACCCGCGTCTTGCGCTCGGGCCCTGCCATGACACGGTCGATCGACTCCTCCAGGACGTCCATCGTGATCAGCTTCTGGTCGGCCCGCGCGGTGAGCAGGGCCGCCTCGTTGATCACGTTGGCCAGGTCGGCGCCGGTGAACCCGGGGGTGCGGCGCGCGATGACGTCGAGGTCGACGTCGGGCGCGAACGGCTTGCCGCGGCCGTGCACCTTGAGGATGCCCTTGCGGCCCTCCAGGTCGGGACGGTCGACGGTGACCTGCCGGTCGAAACGGCCGGGGCGCAGCAGCGCCGGGTCGAGGATGTCGGGCCGGTTGGTGGCCGCGATGAGGATCACGCCGCCCTTGACGTCGAAGCCGTCCATCTCCACGAGGAGCTGGTTCAGCGTCTGCTCGCGCTCGTCGTGACCGCCGCCCAGGCCGGCGCCGCGGTGGCGGCCGACGGCGTCGATCTCGTCGATGAAGATGATCGCCGGGGCGTTGGCCTTCGCCTGCTCGAACAGGTCGCGGACACGCGAGGCGCCGACACCGACGAACATCTCGACGAAGTCGGAACCGGAGATCGAGTAGAACGGCACGCCGGCCTCACCGGCGACCGCGCGGGCCAGCAGCGTCTTACCGGTGCCGGGCGGGCCGTACAGCAGCACACCCTTGGGGATCTTGGCGCCGATCGCCTGGAACTTGGCCGGGGCCTGGAGGAACTCCTTGATCTCCTGGAGCTCCTCGATGGCCTCGTCCGCTCCTGCGACGTCGGCGAACGTGGTCTTGGGGGTGTCCTTGGTGATCAGCTTCGCCTTCGACTTGCCGAAGTTCATCACCCGGGAGCCGCCGCCCTGCATCTGGTTCATGATGAACAGGAAGATCAGCACGATGATGACGATCGGCAGGAAGCTCACCAGCAGGCTGAGGAGGATGTTCTCCTGCGGCACCTCGGTGGTGAAGCTCGTGGTCTTCTTGGCGGTGACCTGAGCCTGGAGCTCGTCGGTCAGCTTGCTGCCGTAGCCGGTGACCCAGCTCGACTGGATCAGCTTGGTCGGCGCGTCGCCCTTCTTGACCGAGATCGGGTTGGTGAGCGTGACCTCGATCCGGTTGTCCTTGTCGATAATCTTGGCGTTGCTGACGTTACCGGCGCGAATCTGCTCAAGGACCAAGGACGTGTCGGCCGTCTTGAAATTTCCCCCGCCACTCCAGAGCTGAGTGACGAGGAGGAGCAGCACGACGATGCCCAGGATCCACAGCAGTGGCCCACGTGTAAATCGCTTGAGATCCATCCGATGCGGAACCCCTTGCGGGCCCGTCCCTTCCTGACCATGGCCTGGAACCCCGGGCACGCCCGGGGCCGCGGCATCCGACACCGCGACTTCTGACTACCCGAAGGGGACGCGTGGTCACCCTCCCGGAGTCTGAAGGTACACCGGCAGAGCGCACGGAGGGACCGCCCGCTACACCGGTCTTGCCCTATCAACGTACGTCACGTTGCGCGATGTTCCCGGCCATGACGGAGATTGCTACTTGTAAACGTGTGGGGCGAGAGTGCCGATGAACGGCAGGTTCCGGTATCTCTCGGCGTAGTCGAGGCCATAACCGATGACGAACTCGCTGGGAATGTCGAAGCCCACGTATTTCACGTCGATCGGCACCTTCACCGCGTCGGGTTTCCGCAGCGCGGTGCAGATCTCCAGCGACGCCGGATTACGCGACTTCAGGTTCTCCAGCAGCCAGTGCAGGGTCAGGCCGGAGTCGATGATGTCCTCGACGATCAGCACGTGGCGGTTCAAGATGTCGGTGTCGAGGTCCTTCAGCACGCGTACGACGCCGGACGACTTGGTGCCCGCCCCGTACGACGACACCGCCATCCAGTCCATCTGCACGGGCACGTGCAACGCTCTGGCCAGGTCGGCCATCACCATGACCGCGCCCTTCAACACACCTACGAGCAGGACGTCCTTGCCCGCGTAGTCCTCGTCGATCCGGCCGGCGAGCTCTTTGATCTTGGCCTGGAGCTCGTCCTCGGGAATGAGCACGTTTTCCAGGTCATTGCCCATGTCGGCAGCGTCCACCTGTGGTTCCTTACGCGATGGGACTGATGGCGAATATCAGGGTGCCATACCGCCGGACGGCGGACAGACCCCCGGGCAGGTCAACGGCTTTCTGGCCGCGCCAGTGCGTGATCAGCCGGTCCACGGACAGCACGTGGGTGGCCGACAGGGCGCCGGACGGGGATCCCGCGGCGATCGCCGCCCGCCGCAGGACCCGCCTGCGTACGGCGGGGGGCAGCTTCTCCAGCTCGGTCACGGTCAGGCTCACCGACTCGCCGATATCGCTAAGAGCGCAATTCTGGAACGCCGAATCGGCCCACTCGTCCAGCGCGTCCGCATCCTCCCGGGCCAGCGCCGCCGTCCGCGCCAGCGCCTCCGCCACCCCTGGGCCCAGCTCCTGCTCCAGGACGGGGAGAACCGTGCGGCGGACCCGGACCCTCGTATATCTCGTGTCCTCGTTGTGGGGATCGTCCCAGGGGGTCAGGCCCTGGGCGTGGCAGGCGGCCACCGTGGTCGTTCTGGGGAGGTGGAGGAGGGGTCTTCTGTAGCGGCCCGATCTGGCCGCCATGCCGGAGAGTGAGCGGGGACCGCTGCCTCTCGCCAGGCCCAGGAGGACGGTTTCCGCCTGGTCGTCCCTGGTGTGGCCGAGGAGGACCGCCGCCGCCTGCAGCCTGTCGGCCGCCTCGTCCAGTGCGGCGTACCTCGCCTCTCTGGCTGCCGCCTCCGGGCCGCCTTCCTTGCCCACCGTGACCGTGAGGATCTCCGCGGGGGTCAGGGCCATCTCGCGGGCCAGGGAGATGACCGTTTCGGCGCGGTGCTTCGAGCCGGGCTGGAGCTGGTGGTCGACGGTCAGCAGGCCGGCGCGCAGGTTTGCGCGGGGGGCTTCGAAGGCCAGGGCGGCTGCCAGGGCCAGGGAGTCGGCGCCGCCGCTGCAGGCTGTGAGGATCAGGGCGTTGTCCGGTACGTCGGCCAGGGCGTCGCGGACTGCTCGGCGGACGTCGGCTACGGCTGGATGTGGGCCCACGGGTGTCATCGTCGCACCAGACGCCTGGTGGACGCGCCTGGTGCGACGTGCGCGCTGCGGCCGGGTCAGGCGGGGAGGGCCGGGGTGCCGATGACGCGGCTGATCCAGGTGTCGGGGTCGGCGATCTCCGGGGTCGTGGGCAGGGTCTCCGGCGACGTCCAGACCTTGTTGAAGCCGTCCATCCCCACCCGGTCCACCACGGTGCGCACGAAGGCCGACCCCTCCGCGTACTGCTTCATCTTGACCTCGATGCCCAGCAGCCGCCGCACCGTGCGGTCGAGGCGGGAGCCGCCCTCGCGGCGCTGGGCGAACTTGGAGCGGATCTCCGCCACCGACGGCACCACGGACGGGCCGACGGCGTCCATGACGAAGTCGCCGTGCCCTTCCACGAGGGTCATGACGGCGGTGAGGCGATCGAGGATCTCCTTCTGGCCGGGCGACTGGATGGCGTCGATGAGGTTGCCCTCGCCGCCGCGCACCACGTCGGCGACCGTGTCGGCGGCGTTGCGGAGGCGTTCGAGGAGGGTGGGCAGGTCGAGGTCGGAGGCGAGCAGGAACTCGGTCATCTGCGACCGGACGTACTCGCGCAGCCACGTCACGCCCGTGAACTGCACCCGGTGCGTCTCCTCGTGGAGGCAGACCCACAGGCGGAAGTCGTGAGGGTTGACGTTCATCTCGCGCTCGGCGTGGACGATGTTGGGCGCGACGAGCGTCAGCCGGCCGACCGGCTCCTGGCCGGTGGGGTCGGGCGGGAGGAACAGCTCGTACTGGCCGAGCACGCGGGAGGCGAGGAAGGCCAGGACGGCGCCGACCTCGACGCCCGTGATGCGGGAGCCGACGGCGCTGACGATGGCCGGCGCCTGGTTGGCGCTGGAGCTCATGCGCTGCGTGAGCGGCTCGAGGACCACGCGGAAGCCCTGGACGTTGGCCTTGATCCAGCCCGGCCGGTCGACGATGGTGGCCGGTTGTGGCGCGGCCTCTGTGTGAATCTTGGTGAACTGTCGTACGTGGCCCTCGGCCTCGCGCGACAGGGTACGGAGCTCGGTGACGGCCTGCCTGGCCTCCTCCCGGCTCACCTGAGGGCCGGGGCGCACGAGGCGCGTGCCGGTCGTGACGGCCAGATCCCAGTCGATCACCTGCATACCGTCCACCGTACGTGGTTCTGGCCGCACCTGCGAAGGAGCGCGTCAGGAGCGGGCGACGATGGCGGCGAGCCGGTCGAGTACGGGCTCGGCGTTGACCGGCACCCGGTCGGCCATGAACGCGTACGTGACCAGCCGCCCGTCCTTGGTGGTGGACAGCCCGGCCAGCGTGTTGACGTGGTTGAGGGTGCCGGTCTTGGCGCGGACGAGCCCGACCTGGCCCTTGCTGTCGCTGCCGACGAAGCGGCGGCCGTTGCCGAGGGTGCCGGAGAAGCCGGCGATCGGCATGCCGGAGGCGATGGCGTGCAGGCCGGGGTGGCCGGCGGAGCCGGCCAGGGCGATGGCCTTGGCCAGGGCGTTGGGGCTGATGCGGTTGCGGATGGACAGGCCGCTGCCGTCGTCGAGCGAGACGCCCTGGGCGATGCCGAGGCGCTGCATGACGGCGGCGACGGCCTTGGCGCCGCCCGCGAAGGACGCCTCCTGGCCCTCCTTGATGGCGACGTGCCGCATCAGGGCCTCGGCCATGTCGTTGTCGCTGTGGGTGAGGGTGTGCTCGACGAGGGCGTAGAGGGGGGCGGAGTCGACGCGGCCGAGCTCGGCGGCGCCGGCGGGGGCCTTGGCCTGGCGTACGGACTTGCCGACCTTGACGCCCTGCTTGGCGAGCAGCTTGGCGAAGGCGTCGGCGGCGTACTGGGCCGGGTCGGGCACGCGGGGCGCCCGGAATCGGGGGTCCTGGCGGCCGACGTCCATGGTGAGGGCGTGGACGGGGGCGACCTCGCCGTCGGGGATGTAGTTGGGCTTCCAGCCGGACGCCTTGGTGGCGCCGGTGAACAGGGACGTGTCGTAGGAGAGCGTGACCTTGCGGACGCCCTGGGACTTGAGGGTCGCGGCGGTGCGGGCGGCGAGCGTGGCCAGACTGGCCTGCTTCGGGTAGCCGTCCTGCTTGGCCGTGGGGCCGGCGAGAAGGGGGTCGCCGCCGCCGACGAGGACGACCGTGCCGGGCGCGGAGCCCTGGACGACCCGGGTGGAGAAGCGGGCGTCGGGGCCGAGCGAGGCCAGGGCCGCAGAACAGGTGATGATCTTGGTGGTGGAGGCGGGGGTGACGGCGGTGTCCGGGTTCGCGGCGAAGAGCTGCTCCCCGGTGACGGTGTCGATGACCGCGACGCCGACGCGGTCGCCGAGCGCATCGTCACCCAGGGCGCTGGCCAACTGCTTCGTCAAAGTACCCTTAGTCGGGAGAGGTCCGTCTCCGGGCTTCACCGGGAGCTGGGCCAGCACAGGCCCCGCGGTGACGACGGGGACGGAGGGAATGCCTTCCGCCGGTGACGCCGTCGGCTCGGTCGGTGAAGACCCGCTCGTGAGCGCGCTCAGGCTGAACTCGGTGGTCATCGCATAGATGCCGGTGACGATCGTGAGGGCTTGGAGCACGGCGAGAGTGGTCAGCATCACCCACCGGTCGCGCCGCGCCACGTCGCCTGCCCTCTCTCTGTGTTCGCCTACGAGACATTAACGCCCAGCCGGGGGTGCCCGGGGGCCTGAGCGGAGGAACCGCGGTGGAGTTCGACGTTGTCGTTGAGATTCCCAAGGGGCAACGGAACAAGTACGAAGTGGATCACGAGACCGGGAAGATCAGGCTTGACCGGCTCCTGTTCACCTCCACGCAGTATCCCGCCGACTACGGCTTCATCGAGAACACCCTCGGCGAGGACGGCGATCCGCTGGACGCGCTGGTGTTGTTGCAGGAGCCGACGTTCCCCGGGTGCTACATCACGTGCCGGGCGGTCGGGATGTTCCGGATGACGGACGAGAAGGGCGGGGACGACAAGGTGCTCTGTGTGCCGTCCACCGACCCCCGCATGCACCACATCCAGGACATCCACCACGTGTCGGAGTTCGACCGGCTGGAGATCCAGCACTTCTTCGAGGTCTACAAGGACCTCGAGCCCGGCAAGTCCGTCGAGGGCGCCAACTGGGTGGGCCGCATCGAGGCCGAGGCCGAGATCGAGCGTTCCTTCCGCCGCCTCAAGGAGTCGGGTCACCACTGACCCCCTTCAGCGGGGCCTGGTGGCGCCCACCAGGTCCCCGCGCCAGATCGAGGTGACCCGCACCACGTCGCCGGTCTGCGGGGCGTGCACCATCTGGTCGCGCCCGACGTAGATCCCGACGTGGTGGATGGTCGACGGGTCGCCGGTGTGGGCGAAGAACAGCAGGTCGCCGCGGTGTAGCTGGTCGAGCGGCACGTGCGGGCCCGACGTCCACTGGGTGCCCGTCCAGTGGTCGAGCCGGACGCCCGCCCGCTCCCACGCCCGCATCGACAATCCTGAGCAGTCGTAGGTCTCGGGCCCGTCGGCGGCCCACACGTAGGGCTTGCCGAGCTGGGTGAGCGCCCAGTTCGCCGCCAGGTCGCCCAGCGCGGAGCCGCCGCCGACCAGCCCGGACAGCGCCGCCTGGCGCCGTCTGGCCAGCAGGTCCGCGCGGCTGCGGGCGGAGTCGACCGCGCGTTGCAGGCTCTCCTTGCGCGCCGTGAGCTGCTTGGTCTCGCGCCGCTGGCCCAGCACCGCCTCCTCTGCGGCCAGCTTGGCCTGCCGTGCCCGCTCCGCCGCCTCCTGCCGCGCCGCGTGGGCTCCGGCCGCCTGTGTACGCAGAATCGCCGCGACCTCCTGGGCGTCGCGCATCCGGCCCAGTACGGCGGCCCGTTCCTCGTTCAGATGCCCCAGCACGCCGGCCCTGTGCAGGAACCCGTCCGGGCCACCCCGGTCGGTCAGCATGCCGACGACCGGGTGCACCGTCCCGAGCCCGCCGTAGCTCTCCGCCGCCAGCACCGCGACGGCCTGCCTGGCCCGCTCCGCCTCGGCGTCGGCCGCCGCGAGCCGCACCCCGGCCTGCTGGTGGGCCAGCTCGGCCTGCCGCAGCCGGACGACCTCCCCGTTGTACGCCTCCACCAGCCGCTCCACCTCGGCCGCCAGCGCGTCGAGGCGCGACTGGGCGGTGGCCAGCTCGGCGGTCGTCCGGCTCAGCTCCTTGGAGCGCTCACGTGCCGTCTCCCTGGCCTTCTGGACGTCCCGCGAGGAGGGCCCCCGATCGGCCTCCACCGGCGGGCACAGGCTCACCAGGAGGCAGCCTGCGAGGAGCCCTGCCCGAAATGCGCGCATAGGTCCCCCTGAAACCAATGGTTACTCTATGCACACGTTCCCCGCCAATTCGCGCACGTAACGTAAAGGTCCGGCAGCCTCAGGAGGTCGTCTGCGAAGGCGAGGGCTCCTCCGTGGGCGTGGGGGTGGCCGGCTCCGTCGGCGTCGCGGTCGGGGTGGGGGTCTGGGTCGGCGTGGGGGTGGGGGTCGGCGTCGGGGTCGGGCACGGGGTGCGGGTGCTCGGAGGGGACGGCGTCGGCTCCTCGGGCGGATTCTGGGACGGGTTCTCGGACGGAAGCTCTGTGGGCTCGGGCCCCTCGTGCTCGTCCGGGGGCTCCGACGGCGGCGGGCCGCTGGTGGGCGAGGACTGCGCGCCCGAGGGCACGGCGTAGGGCGGCGCCTGCGTGCCGTGGGACGGCGTGCCGGTCACGCCGAGAGGGTGCGTGGTGGCGTTGTCGACGATGGGGACCACGGTCAGCGGCTCGTCCTGCGGGTTCGCCTGCCAGGGCAATCGGATGCCCGGCGGCTCTCCTGTGGCCGGGAACGCGGCCGTCGCGATGCCTGTGACCCCACCGTTGTCCCTCCCGATCCGATCGAAGATCACCGCTATCGCCACCACGGCCGCGATCGCCGCCAGCGCGCCTGCCAGCGCCTGAGGCCACCGCCGAACGGGCCGCTCCCCTGAAACGGGAAACCCGGCGGCTCCCAGCACACCCGTACGCCTGGCGACGTAACGGCGGTAGGGCAGCAGCTCGGGGTCGGCGAAGCAGCTCATCACCCTGATGCGCAGCGAGTCGGGCAGCACGGCCCCCGGCAGCAGCCCGTAGACCTTGGCGGCCGACACCTCGCGGCTGCGGTGCGGCGCACAGGTCTCGCACCGCGACAGGTGCCTGACCAGGTGCTCGCGCAGCTCAGGGGTCAGCTCGCCGGCGAAGCCCGTCAGGATGCGGGCGCGGCGCGGGCAGTCGTACGGGCCCTTCCTGGCCAGCACCTCGGCCGTGACGGCGTCGCGCAGCAGCTCAGCCGCCCCCTCCAGGAGCTCTTCGAGCTGGCGCGGCGGCAGGCCGAGCACCTGGGCCAGGTCGGCGGCGGGCAGCCCGTGCCGGTGGACCAGCTCCAGCGCCTCACGCTCGGCCACGGGCAGGCTCTGGACGGCGTTCCAGGCCATGACGCGCAGGTCGGCGTCCGCCGGATCGTCCGGTGGCGGCGCCTCGGCGAGACCTTCGGCGGCGCCCGGCGGGGCGGCGGCGCGGCGGCGCAGGCATTCGACCCTGGCCAGCGCGTACAGCCAGACGCGCAGCCGATCGGGGTCGGCGAGCGCGCCGGCGTGCGCCTCGGCGGCGATCAGCGTGTCGCGGAGCGCCACCTGGGCGCTCTCGGCGCTCAGCAGCAGGGACCAGCAGTAGCGGTAGACGCTCTCCGCGTGGGCGTCGTAGAGCGCGGACAGCGCTCCTGGATCACGGGCGCGGAGTGCTTCGACCAGGACGCGGTCATTCATGTGACTGAAGGTAATGGATCGGTAACTAGTAGTTCTACCTGTTCACGCCGATGGCATGGCTTGTCTGGCGAAGCAGCCAGACTTCGTCCACATAAAAGCGCCTATTCTCCGAAATTTGCGGAAATCACTGCTTATATTCGGAGACGATCTGTGTGCTCCGGTCCACCGCGAACGGCTCGCTCGTCGGCTTGACCGTGTGCACGGGCACGGCCCCGCTGAGCGCCAGATCCTCGTAGGGGCGGCCGGTGGATCCCCAGGTCCTGGCGGTGATCTCGGTCTTGTCCACCTGGGCGCCCTTCGGCAGCCCGCTCACCGTGAGGATGAAGCGCGGCGGGCTGCCCGCCTGCACCTCGTCCACGAACGTGCTGCCGCCGCCGAGGAGTTTGCCCGCCTTGTCGCGCAGCAGCGCGTTCACGACCAGGGTGCTCGCCGGAATCGAATAAGGATTGTCCACATATCCGGTGATGAGGAATGTGCCGTCTTTCTGGCGCATCGTCTGGACCCGCGAGGTCGGGAAGCGCTGGAACGCCGAAGCGATCCGCGCCGCCTGCCGCCACTGCGCGGGGCGGTACTGGATCGTCACCTTCGCCGGCTTCTGGGTGGCGCTGGCCTGACCGGTGAAGGCCAGCGAGCCGCCCGGCGGCACGGCGTCGAGCGGCTGGTCCATCCTGACCACCTCGGCGCCCTTGGCGTCGTGCCCGACGATCGTGGCCACCACGTGCTCGCCGAAGTGCCACGGGTTGGCGTTGCTGAGCACGCCCGCCCAGGTGACGGCGTACCCGTCGGCGGACTTGACGATGTTGGAGGCCTGCTCCTTGAGGGCCAGCGGCCGGAGCTTCTGTACGGGTTGTTCCTCACTCGAACACGCGGCAAGGCAGATCGCCCCGAGTACGAGCAGGCTGACGGTTCGGCTGCGCGGGATCACTTTGCCGTGATAACCCGAGCATGGGCACGGCTGACGCGGGACACGCGCCAGCCGTACCGAATCTTTAACGGCGACGCACGACCCTGGACTCGTCCCAGACCGGATCGGGCGACTCGTAGACGGTGCCGTCGGAGCCGAAGACCAGGTAGCGGTCGAAGTCGGCGGCGAACCAGCGGTCGTGGGTGACCGCCAGCACCGTGCCGTCGAACGCGTCCAGGCCCGCCTGCAGCGCCTCCGCGCTGGCCAGGTCGAGGTTGTCGGTCGGCTCGTCGAGCAGCAGCAGCGTGGCCCCCGACAGCTCCAGCAGCAGGATCTGCAGGCGCGCCTGCTGCCCGCCGGACAGCGTGTCGAAGCGCTGCTCGGCGATCAGCCCGGCCAGCTCGTAGCGGGCCAGGATCTTCATCGCCTCGTTCTTGAGCCTGGCGTGCTCGGTCATGACGATCTCGACCGGGGTGCGGCCGAGCAGGTCGGGGCGGGCGTGCGTCTGGGCGAAGTGGCCGGGGACGACGCGGGCGCCCAGCCTGGCGCCGCCCTCGTGGGCGACGGGCTCGCCCGCCAGCAGGCGCAGGAAGTGGGACTTGCCGGAGCCGTTGGAGCCGAGCACCGCGACGCGCTCGCCGTACCAGACCTCCAGGTCGAAGGGGCGCATCAGGCCGGACAGCTCCAGCCCCTCGCAGATCACCGCGCGCTTGCCGGTGCGGCCGCCGCGCAGGCGCATCTTGATGTTCTGGTCGCTCGGCGCCACCTCGGGCGGCCCCGCCTCCTCGAACTTGCGCAGCCGCGTCTGGGCCGCGTGGTAGGCCGGGGCCATGCCGTCGTTGTAGCGCGCCTTATTCTTCAGCATGTTGACCAGGGCCTTGAGCTTGGCGTGCTCCTCGTCCCAGCGCTTGCGCAGCTCGTCGAGGCGCTCGTTGCGGGCCTTGCGCGCCTCGGCGTAGGTGGCGAAGCCGCCGCCGTGGATCCAGATGTTGCCCGACTCGACGGTGATGATGCGGTCGGCGGCGTTGGCCAGGAGCTGGCGGTCGTGGCTGACCAGCAGGACGGTCTTGGGCGTCTCCCTGAGCTGCTGTTCGAGCCACTCCTTGCCGGGGACGTCGAGGTAGTTGTCGGGCTCGTCGAGCAGCAGGGTCTGGTCGGGGCCGCGCAGCAGCGCCTCCAGGACGAGCCGTTTCTGCTCGCCGCCCGACAGCGTGGACACGTCGCGATATTTCACGCGTTCGAAGGGCACGCCGAGGGCGGCCACCGTACAGGTGTCCCAGAGCACCTCGATGTCGTAGCCGCCGGCGTCGGTGTAGTCGCTGATGGCCTGCGCGTAACGCATCTGCGTCTTCTCGTCGTCGCGCTCCATCATCGTCAGCTCGGCCGCGTCGAGCCGCTCGGCCGCCTGCCGCACGGCGGGCGGCGCCACGCCCAGCAGCAGGTCGCGCACGTTGCTGCCGTCGCGCACGCTGCCGATGAACTGCCGCATCACGCCCAGCCCGCCGGAGCTGGCCACGCTGCCCTCGACCGGCTGGAGGTCGCCGGCGACCAGGCGCATGAGCGTGGTCTTGCCCGCGCCGTTGGGCCCGACCAGCGCCGCCTTCACGCCTTCGCCGATCCTGAAGGACACGTCGTTGAGCAGGGGCCGCCCGTCGGGCAGCACGTACGTCAGATGTCCTACTTCAACGTGGCCCATCCCGGCAGGTTAACGAACGACTCAGCGGCGTGGCATCCCAATATCGGCGGACCCTGGACAGCAAGTGATCTAATGACTAGAACTGTAGGGAACCCCCTCCCCTAGGACGTGTGATGACGCGATTCCGCACCGCCCTGGCACCCCTCGCCATCGCGTTGATCGGCTTCACAGCCGTGCCCCAGCCCACCGCCTGGGCCGCGACCCAGCAGGTCACCACGGCCGCCTGCGCCCCGGCCGTACGGACGGCCACTACCGACGCCCGGCTGACCAGCCTGTTCACCACCTACGGCAACGACAACAGCCGCCTGGACGACTGGACGGGCGCCGACGGCACCTACTCGCTCAAGCTGCCCGGCGGCAAGGAACTGTGGGTGTTCTCCGACACCTTCCTCGGCCAGGTCAACCCCGACGGGTCCAGGCCGCCGGTGGTCGAGGAGGGCGGCACGACGGTGTTCCTGAACAACTCCTTCGCCGTCGAGCGCGACGGGCGCCTGTCCACCATCCACGACGGCACCGCCGCCAAGCCGACGGCCGTGATGCCGCCGCGCGACGACAAGCACTGGTACTGGGCCGGTGACGCGACGCTCGCCGGCGGCATGGTCGAGGTCACCTACCAGGAGTACGAGCGCTTCGGCACGGGCGCCTGGGACTGGCGCTGGCACCGCAACGTGGTGGCCAGGTTCGCCCCGGGGCGGCTCGAACGGCCGGCCAGCGTGCACGACCTGCCGAGCGGGCACGGCGTCGCGTGGGCCTCGGGCATCCTGAAGGACGGCGGCTACACCTACGTCTACGGCGTCGAGGACCTCGGCTCGCCGAAGTACATGCACGTCGCCAGGGTCAAGGGCCAGAGCTTGCTGGGCCGGTGGGAGTACCTCAAGGCCGACGGCACCTGGTCAGGCGACGAAGCCGACTCCGCGCGGGTGATGAGCGGGGTGGCCAACGAGTACAGCGTCAGCCGCGTCGGCGACGGCTACGTGCTGATCACGCACGACACGACCGAGGTGCTGAGCCCGAACATCGTGGCCTACTCCTCCTGCTCCCCCTTCGGGCCGTTCACCGGCAAGCAGCACGTCTACACGACGCCCGAGACCAGCGGGAACGTCTTCACCTACAACGCGCACGCGCACCCCGAGATCGACGGGCCGGGGCTCGTGGTGTCGTACAACGTCAACAGCTTCGTCAACACCGACCACTACCGCGACGTCACCATCTACCGGCCGAGATTTCTAGACGTGACGTTCGGATGAGGCGCAACTGGGCGGCCCGGCTGCGGCACGGCACCATCGACGGGCTGCGGGCGGTCACCCTGGAGAACGAGCGGCTGCGGGTGACCGTGCTGCCCGGCAAGGGCGGTGACGTGGTGGAGCTGCTGCACAAGCCCACCGACACCGACTTCGTCTGGCTGGCCCCGCAGGGCCTGCGCGACCCCCGCGACCACCTCCAGGGCGCCGCGGACGACGTCGCCCAGTTCATCGACCACTACGAGGGCGGCTGGCAGGAGATCTTCCCCAGCGGCGGCGCGCCCAGCGAGTACAGGGGCGCGCGGCTGGCGCAGCACGGCGAGGTGTCCGGGCTGCCGTGGGAGTGCGAGGTCCTGGCCGACTCCCCCGAGGAGGTCGCGGTACGGCTGCGCGTACGGACGCGGCGGCTGCCGTACCGGATGGAGAAGGTGTTCAGGCTGCGCTCCGGCACGGCGGCGCTGGAGGTCGAGGGGCGGGCCACGAACGAGTCGGGCCTGCGGCTGCACGCCATGTGGGGGCAGCACATCGTGTACGGCCCGCCGTTCCTGCGGCCCGGAGCCAGGATCAGGCTGCCCGAGGGCGTCACCGTGATCCCGCACGAGAGCGCGATCAATCCCCCGGAGCGCAGGGTGCGGGCGGGCGGGCCATGGCCCGTGGTGCCCGCGCACGGGGGCGGTGAGACGGATCTGAGCGTGGTGCAGGAGCCCGGGGCGCCGAGCGACATCGTCTATTTGACCGGCTTCGGCGACGAGGGTTGGTACGAGATTTCGGGGGACATCGGTATGCGGGTGTCCTGGGATGCGACGGTGCTGCCGTACCTGTGGATGTGGCAGGAGCTCGGCGCGTCCACCGGCTACCCGTGGTGGGGACGGGCGTACACGGTGGGGCTTGAGCCGTTCGCGGGCATGCCGACCGACGGGCTGGCCGCCGCCGTCGCGAACGGCACGGCCCTCGTCCTGGACCCCCACGAGACGAAGGTGCTGAGGTTGCGCGCGGAGGTAGTGCGATGAGTGAGTTCGACGGCATGGTGGCGCTGGTCACGGGCGGCTCTACGGGCATCGGGCGCGCGGTGGTCGACCGGCTGGCCGCCGGCGGCGCGAGCGTGGTGTTCTGCGGCGTGGACAAGGAGGCCGAGCAGGACGGCGAGCGCGTCACCGGCCGGATCGCCGACGTGCGCAGGGCCGGCGAGCTGCGCGACCTGGTGGACCTGGCCGTCACCCGGTACGGCGGCCTCGACGTCGTGGTGACCTGCGCGGGCGTGCAGCGTTACGGCACCGTCGAGGACACCCCCGAGGACGTCTGGGACGAGGTGATGGACATCAACCTCAAGGGCGTCTACCTCACCTGCAAGGCCGCCTTGCCGGCGCTGCGCGAGCGCGGCGGCGGCTCCATCGTGGTCGTCTCGTCGGTGCAGGCGTTCGCCTCGCAGGCGCAGGTGGCCGCCTACAGCACCAGCAAGGCCGCGCTGAACGGCCTGGTGCGGGCCATGGCGCTCGACCACGCCGCCGACGGCGTCCGGGTCAACGCGGTCTGCCCCGGCTCGGTGGACACCCCCATGCTGCGCTGGGCGGCGGACCTGTGGCGCGGCGAGCTGTCGCAGGACGAGCAGGTCGCGCAGTGGGGCAAGGCGCACCCGCTGGGCCGCGTCGGCCGGCCGGAGGAGGTGGCCGAGCTGGTGGCGTTCCTGGCGGGGCCGCGCTCGTCGTTCATCACGGGTGCCGAGCACAAGGTGGACGGCGGGCTGCTGGCCAGGAATCCGGCGGCGCTGCCCGAATAAAACGACTTCGAAATAGCTGCCCCTCGAATGGGTCACGGGTTCCTCCGTGCGTCCACCCGAGGTGGCAACAGTTGCGTCAATGCGACGAACTCCCAGGTCACCGCACTGATACGAGTGGGTCTGGCGGGCCGGGCACGCGACCCTCACCCGGGCGCGAAGCCTTTAGGGATCGGCGAGTCATGACGACTCGTGTTCGATTCCGCACGCTAAGTTACGAGGTCGAAATGACTCACCGATCGAGGAGAGACCTGTGAGGCTATTCAAGAAGGCCGCCGGCTTCGTCGCCGCGGCCGCGATGCTGGCCGTGGTGGCGCCCGCCGCCACCGCGGCGGCGAGCCCCCGCTCGACCTGCTACGGAGGTCGCGTCTGCCTGTACGCCGGATTCGACTACAACCGCGGTCAGGTCGACCACTGGCGGGACTTCGTCAAGGACGACTCCAACCTCGAGGACAACAACTGGCTGAACTGGGACTTCAGCAACTCCTGGCACAGCATGAACAACGAGACCAGCTCGATCAGGAACCGCGTCGGCTGCAGCGCCACCCTCTGGCAGCACCCCGGTTACACCGGCGCCCACAGCACGTTCACGCACAATTCGAACGACGGTTTCCTGGCCAACAACGCCATCGGAAACAACCGCACCAGCGCGATCGACATCTGGTGCCACTGAGCATTATGGGGAGTGCCGGTTTCCGGGCTTGGCCGCCGGAAACCGGCTGCCGCGGTTTTCTCGCGGGCACGCTGTTGCTGATCACGACGACCGCGGCCTGCGGCGCCGACCAGCCCGCGCCACCGGCGCCCGTACGGGGCGTCACCTCCGTCTCGGAGCTGGTGCTGCCGTTCGACGCCTACAAGACCACTCCTCAGCAGCGGGCCGTCCTGGGCAACGCCCACAACCGTCTCGTCGTGCGGTGCATGCGCAAGCAGGGCATCGCCATCTCCCCGCCCGCCGAGGACCCGTCCATGCTGGCCGCGGTCGATCCTGGCAACTCCCGCCGCTACGGCGTCACCGATACCGGGGCGGCCAGGAGCAGCGGCTACCACCTGGCCAGGCCGCCGTCGCCCGACACCACCGGCACCTGGGCGGGCAAGCTGCCCAAACGCACCCGCCACCGCCTGTACGGCACCGCCGCCGACCGCGGCTGCCTGGACCGTGCGACGCTCTTCCTGGACAAGGGGGTGCGCAAGGCGGACTGGCCGTGGCTGGCCCTCCAGGACTCGCTCACGCTGGAGCAGGCCGCCAAGCACCCATCAGTCACCGCCGCGGTCAAGCGCTGGTCGTCGTGCATGGGCCGGGCCGGGCACACGTACCCGGCGCCGGAGGCGGCCATCGCCGACAGCCGCTGGGACCTCGACGAGCCGGCCGTGACCGAGGAGGAGAGGCAGACCGCCACCGCCGACACCATGTGCAAGTGGTCGTCCGGCCTGGTCGCCGCCTGGTACGCGGCCGACGCCGATCTGCAGCGGGCCGTCGTCCGCGACAACCCCGAGCGGTTCGCCGCCCTGCGCGCCAACCTCAGGCAGCGCCTCGACCGGGCCTCACACCTGCTCGCCGCGCACGAAGGCCGCAAGGCCGGCTGAGGTCAGGTGAGCCGCACGCCTGTTCGCCGCGCACCAGGACGGCAAGCGGGCCTGGCCTCACGTCTGTTCGCCGCGCACCAGGACGGCAAGCGGGCCGGGCCTCACGCCTGTTCGCCGCGCACGAAGGCCGCGAGGTCGGCTGACTGCTGGAGCCTGCTGGGCTCGTGCACGTACATCATGTGGCCGGCCTCGTAGTACTTGAACTCGACGTTGCCGGCCAGCTCGGCGGGCACGGCCAGGTGGGCGAAGGTGTGCTCGGCCGCGAAGTACGGGGTGGCGCCGTCGTGGTAGCCGCAGGCCACGTGCACCCGCAGGTGCGGGTTGACCCGCATGGCGGCGGCCAGGCGGGAGGCCACCTGCACGTGCGCGTTCTCGAACTCCTGGTACGACCACGGCTGCACGCGCGAGGTGAGGATCTCGTACGGCAGGTCGCTGGCGTAGCCCAGGTCGGTGCGCAGGTAGTGGTTGAGCGCCGCGCTGTAGGGCCCCATGATGGCGTCCATGCTGGGGTCGGTGGTGAAGTGCTCGCGGCCCGCGTCGGGGTCCCAGCCGGTGAACCGCCCGTCGAGCCGGCCGACGATCTGGCGGCGCGGGCGCAGCACCTCGGTGAAGAAGCGGATGTGCTCGATGCGCAGGTTGACCCGGTCCACGTAGTCCTCGCTGAGCCCGGTCAGCGCCGCCACCCTGGCGACCGCGGCCGAGCGCTCCTCCGCCGGCAGGCGGTTGCCGCGGGCCAGCGCCCACAGGTAGTCGCGGTCGGCGTAGGCCTCGGCCTCGCGCAGCACGTCGGCCAGCGGCCGGTCCCCGTGCAGCCCGTGGTGGTGGGCGATGGCCGCGTACGTCGGCAGGTACAGGGCGTAGGCCAGGTCGTTGCCCTCGTTGAACTCGCCGGTGATGTAGTCGAGCACCGAGGAGATCAGCATCACGCCGTTGAGGTACATGCCGTAGCGCGACTGCAGGTGCTCGGCCAGCCCGGACGCCCTGACGGTCCCGTACGACTCGCCGGCCAGGAACTTGGGCGACATCCACCGCCCGTTCCTGGTGGTCCACAGCCTGATGACCTCGCCGATGGACTCCAGGTCGCCGGAGAAGCCGTGGTACGGCTCCGCCTTCTCCCCCTCCGCCACCCGCGAGTAGCCGGTGGAGATCGGGTCGATGAAGACCAGGTCGCTCTCCCGCAGCAGGCTCTCCTCGTTGTCCACCAGCCCGTACGGCGGCGGCAGCAGCGCCCCCGCGTCGCCCATGACGACCCGGCGCGGCCCGAGCACGCCCAGGTGCAGCCACACGCTGGACGAGCCGGGCCCGCCGTTGAACGCGAACGTGATCGGCCTGGTCAGCGGGTCGGCCCCGTCCATCGTGTACGCGGTGACGAACACCTCGGCCTTCGGGCGCAACCCCTCGAACTTGCCGTCCGTGGTCACCTCTTCGCGCAGCACCAGGGTGCCCGTCGTGGCGGTGTACGACTGCCCGGAGGGCAGGGTGTGGGAGGTGGTGACCAGGTTGTCGGCAGGGGTGGCCGGCTTCGACTCTTCAGACATGGCGCCCAATTATGGCCTGATTTCCACCGACATATCCGGATCGGCGAAGCGCTCGTTCGGCACCGTCGCGTACCAGCCGGGCCGCCCGGGGTCACGATCGTAGGGATAGCCGCCCGTCTCCCGGTAGAACTCGGCGTAGCGGGCGACCCGGTCGGGGTCCAGCCGCACCCCCAGCCCCGGCCCCTCGGGCACCGCGATGGCACCCTCCGAGTACGCCAGCTTGCCGCCCTCGATCACGTCGTCCCTGAGCTGGTGGTAGTGCGCGTCGGCGGCGTAGGTGAGGTTCGGCAGCACCGCGCCCAGATGCAGCATGGTCGCGAGCTGGACGCCCAGCTCCCCCGACGAGTGCACGGCCACCCCGAGCTGGAACGTCTCGCACACCCCCGCCGCCTTCACGCACGGCCTGATCCCGCCCCAGAACGTCGTGTCGAGCAGCACCACGTCGGCGGCCCTGCGCAGCACGTTGGAGGCGAGCTGCTCGAAGTTGACCACGACCGTGTTCGTCGCCAGCGGCACCTTGACCTGCTCGCGCACGGCCCGCAGCCCTTCCAGCCCCCAGACCGGGTCCTCCAGGTAGTCGTTGTTGAGGTGCTCGATGGCCCGGCCGAAGCGCAGCCCCTCGGCGACCGACAGCACGGCGTTCGGGTCGTAGCGCAGGCGGTCGCCGGGGAACGCGTCGGCCAGCGCCCGGTAGCACTCCAGCTCGTAGTCCGGCGGGAAGACGCCGCCCTTGAGCTTGTGCACGGTGAACCCGTGCTCCCGCTTGAGCTTCGCGGTGTGCTCGACGAGCTGCCCGGGGGTGCGGATCTCGTCGTGGCCGTCGGCGGCGTACCGGTAGAACAGGTACGACGCGAACGGCACCGCGTCCCGCAGCCGCCCGCCGAGCAGGTCGCAGACGGGCACCCCGAGGTGCCGGCCGATGAGGTCGAGGCAGGCGAACTCGATGGCGGCCAGGAGCTGCGTGCGGTTGTTGTAGAGCGACGCCGTCGGGTTCGCGATCTTGAAGCGCAGCGCTTCGAGCTGGAACGGGTCGTGGTCCTTCAGGTACGGCTTGAGCGCGCGGAACGCCGACTCCGCGCTCTCGCCCCCGCCGCCCATCTCGCCCAGCCCGACCAGCCCGTTGTCGGCCTCGACCTCGACGATCGTGCGGACGAACCGGCCCCAGTGCGCGCCGTTGCTGTGCCGCAGCGGCGCCTCCAGCGGCACCGCGACCGTCGTGGCCCGGATGTCAACGATCTTCACTGGCCCGTCCCCCCGACCACGGCCACCCCGCACGCTGGCAGCCTCACCTCGGCCGGCGCGTGTCCCGGCCGCGTCACCGTGACCACGACCGGCTCGGGGGCCAGCGACTGCAGCCGCACGCCGTCCCTGCCCAGGGACGTGATCAGCACGTCGGGGTGGTCGACGGACGCGTACGTCTCCTCGGCCGCCGGGCTGTCGGTGATCAGCGCGCCGACGAACGGCTCGGTCAGCCCGGAGGCGGCCTCGGCCCCCAGCCGCCTGCCCGGGGCGCCCGCCCGCGAGGTGACCGCGTACCTGAACGTGGTCTCGCCCTGCTGCTGGGCAGGGAAGTTGGTGTCCCAGATGTTGTTGAGCGCCCAGGAGTAGACGGTGCCGTCCTCCTGGTCGAGGGTCGGCGGGAACGGCGCGTACGGCATGTGGATGGTGCCGAGTTGCACCAGCGGCGCCTCCATCGTGACCCAGGCGACGGTCAGCTCGGGGTCCTCGAAGGCGATCCAGTGCCTGATCGGCAGCATGTACTCGGCCGAGCCCGGCACCCTCGGCACGCCGGGGCCGCCGACCCCGCCGGTCAGCTCCCAGGCCGTGGCCGGGCCTGTGGCGAAGGGGAAGGCCAGGAAGACGGCCTCCTTGGCGGGGGTGCCCTGCTTGGCGAGCCGGTAGGTCAGGTCGAGGCGCGGCACGCCGTAGTGCAGCTCGACCGTGGTGCGGATCCAGTCGACGCCCTTGCCGCGCAGCTCCACGACCAGCTTCTCGCCGACCGCCGTGCGCCTGGTCTCCTTGATGGTGGCGTGGGTGCCGATGGCGCGGTCGCCGAGCAGGGTGCGGTCGTGCGCGCCCACGTGTCCCGACAGATGGTTGAAGTGCGGGGCGGTGGCGTACCGGTCGTAGACGTACTGGCCGAAGCCGGCGGCGGCGTCGGTGTTGACCAGCTCGCGGCCCGCCCGTTTGTCGAAGATCGAGGAGATGTAGCCCTCGCGGACGTCGTACGCCACCCGGTAGAACTCGTTCTCGATCACCCCGTTGAGTTCGAGATCCACCGGCTCGGGGGCCTGGCTCTCGCCCGGCACGACGTCCACCCGCACATAGCTGTATCCGGAAATATCCGGCACGACGGCGTGGATGTGCCGCCCGATCGGCCGGGTCGGCCAGTCGTCCGGGTCCACGAACTCCTCGTGGTGCGGCAGGGTCTGCCCCGTCCTGGCATCCACCAGCGCGATCGGCACCTCGACGCCCACCACGTCCCTCGGCAGGAACGCGCGCACGACGTCCGTCCGCGCCCGCGTGCCCGGGTTGAAGACGGCGAACGAGGCCAGCGCGCCGCCCTCGACGCCCGACTCCGACAGCGCGGCGGCGAACCTGCGGACCCCGGCGTGCAGCAGGTCGGCGGCGTCGTCCTGGGCGTCGTACGCGCCGGACGACTTGCGGGTCCACTGCAGGCCGCCGGAGTCGCCCGCCTCCTCGGCGTCCTCCCACGGGTTGGCCGCGCCCCAAGTGTGCTCGTTGAACAGCGCGACCTTGTCGTAGGCGGCGTCCACCTGCTCGGTGGCGTCCACCCCGGCCAGGGTGTGCAGCGTCTCGGCCACGCGCAGCGCCGACTGCGCCCGGCGCACGTAGCCGAGCGGACGCGCGCCCGAGCCCAGCCCGTCGGCCCACCAGTCGGTCCAGTCGCCCTCGTGCACGGCCAGCCGGTCGTGGTAGCGCTCCTCGACGTGCTCGAAGAAGTCGCTGTTCACGGCCGAGCGCAGGCGCGGGTAGGCCCACTGCTCGTTCCAGCGGCGGGCGATCGTCGCGGGCACGATCGACGGGCCCGCGTTGTCGGCGTGCGCGCCCTGCACGCGCAGGTGCAGCACGTCCAGCTCGTACGGCTCCTTCGGCGCGTCGGGCCCCTGCCAGCCGAACGTGCCCGGCCCGTACGGGTAGCCCCGCGTGGCCAGCGCCGACAGGTAACGCGGCAGCAGGTCGTCGGCCAGGTCGTAGGAGTCGGTGAGCCCGACCGTGTTGCCCTCCATGTACGCCATCCCGTGCGGCGTGTCCGTGAACCACACGAGGATCTCGTTCCCGCTCGGCGCCCGCCACCGGAACGGCCGGGTCAGCTTGTCGCCGCCGTGCAGGTAGGGCACCGACCTGCCCGCCCAGTTGTGCGCCGCCGCGAGATACCGCACGCCCGCGTCGCTGAGCGCGTCCACCAGGCCGACCACGGCCCCCGGCACGTCGGTGTGCATGGCCGACCTGGTGGTGAAGCCGTAGCGCCGTTCGAGCTGCGTGGTGAAGCGGAGCTGCCTGCGCAGCTCCTCCGTAGAGCAGGCCTCGGTGTGGAGCTGGAACGGCAGCGCCGTCACCTCGATCGAGCCCGCCCTGGCCAGCGCCGCGAACGAGTCGACCATCTCCTTCGGCCGCGCGTCGAGCCACCTGAGCGCGGGCATCGACGACTCGACCGTCCACCGGAACCGCGCGTCGTCCGGCCACGAGGCGGTCTCCTCGGCCAGCCGCAGCGCCGCGTCCAGGTAGTCGAGGTGGTGGCGCAGCACCGTGCCCTGCGGGTCGGTGTAGCCGATGTCCAGGTGCGAGTGGTGCACCACGAACACGTGCCACTTGCGCTGCGGCGTCACCGTGACGCGGGCGCTGCCCACCACGCCCGCCTCGTCGCGGCACTCCAGGGTCAGCGCGCGCGGCGCGTCCACCTCGGGCACCAGCAGCGTCACGTCGCTGCCCGACGCGCTGTCCACGCCGACCAGCACGTGCGTCAGCGGCACCGTGCTGGAGACCCGCACCGCCTGGCGGCCGTCGTGGGTGAACAGCGGCAGCACCGCGACCCGCACCTCCAGCCCGCGCACGCTGATCACGGGCGTCGAGGTGTCGTCGCGCAGCGCCTGCCTGATCCCGTCGTAGTCGGGGCTCCCCAGGCTGCGCTGGAGCAACCGGCTGGTCATTGAACACTCCCTAGAGACAGGCCCCTGGCGAACAGGCGCTGGGTGGCGAGGAACAACACGACGGTCGGCAGCGAGACCACCAGGCCCGCCGCCAGGCCGACAGGGACCGGGGTGCCCGCGTACACGTCGGTCATGAGGCCCGCGATGGCCGTCATCACCGGGCGCACGTCCTCGGTCGTGGTGAGGGTGAGGCCGAAGATCAGGTCGTTCCAGATGAAGGTGAACTCCAGGATGAACACCGCCGTCAGCGCGGGCACCGACATCGGCAGGTAGATGCGCCAGAAGACGCGGAAGGTCGAGGCGCCGTCCATGCGGGCCGCCTCGAAGATCGAGAACGCCACTCCGGCGTAGTAGTTGCGCAGCACGAACGCGGCCAGCGGCACGTTGATCGCCGTGTAGATGAGGATCAGGCCGAGGCGCGTGTCGTACAGACCGGCGTCGCTGAAGCCGACGAACAGCGGCACCAGCAGCATCTGCGAGGGGAAGACGGTGCCGCCGAAGATCAGCAGGAACCACCAGAACCCGTGCCGCAGCCGCAGCACCACGATCACGTACCCGGCCAGCGCCCCGACGAGCACGCCGAGCAGCGGCGAGACGACGCTGTAGAGCGCGGTGCTGACCAGGCTGCCGCCCAGGTCAGCGCCCTCCACGGCGCGCGCGAAGTTGTCCAGCAGCGCGAACTCCCCCGACGGCACCCACGCGCTCGCCGGGTCGTAGGCGTCCGCCGGCCGCGCGGCGTTGACCAGCAGCAGGTACGTCGGCCCGAGCCAGATGAGCCCGAGCAGGACGAGCACGGCCCTCCTGATCATGTGGCGGTCACCTGCCTGCGCAGGTACAGGTACGAGGCCAGCCCCGTCACCACGGTCAGCATCACCGCGACGGCCGAGCCGTAACCGTAGTCGCTGGCCACGAACGTCTCCTTGTACATCGTCACCGCCAGCGTCTCGGAGTTACGCCCGGGACCGCCCTGCGTCAGCACCCACACGATG
Organism: Nonomuraea monospora; assembly: GCF_039531895.1. Classification (NCBI taxonomy): domain Bacteria; kingdom Bacillati; phylum Actinomycetota; class Actinomycetes; order Streptosporangiales; family Streptosporangiaceae; genus Nonomuraea; species Nonomuraea monospora. The sequence goes on along the minus strand of NZ_BAAAQX010000016.1, from coordinate 11,829 downwards.
TCGAACGTCTTCAGGCTCGACACCAGCGCCAGCCCCACCACGACCGCCGTCAGCGGCCGCATCAGCGGCCAGATCACGTGCCGGAACAGCCGCCATCCCGACGCTCCGTCCAGCCGCGCCGCCTCGATCGGCTCCCTCGGGATGGACTGCAGCCCCACCACGAACAGCAGCGTGTTCACGCCGAGCTGCTGCCACGTCCAGACCGCGAGCATCGCGAACGTGTTCGTCGGCGCCTCTTGCAGGAACGCGGTGTCCACGCCGAGCAGCAGGTTCGCGATGCCGTCGTGCGACAGGATCGGGCTCCACACCATCGCCAGGCCCGCGCCGCTGAGCGCGTACGGCAGCATGAACGGCACCCGGAACCAGGCGCCGCCCCTGATGTCGTACGACAGCACCGCGACCAGCAGCCCGAGCCCGACCGGCAGCACCATCGTGCCGACGACCCAGATGAGCGTGTTGCGGGTCGAGGTGAGCAGCGCGGGGTCGTCGAACAGCTTCGCGAAGTTCGCCAGCCCCACCCACACCGGCGACTCCAGGCCGTCGTAACGGGTCAGGCTCAGATAGGCCGTCCACACGAACGGCGCGTACAGCAGCGCCGCGACCAGCAGCGCCGCCGGCGCCACGTAGCCGTGCCTGAACCGCCCGAGAATCGGCGCGCGACTCACTGATGCGTGCTCCAGTACTCGTCGGCCGCCTTCTGGATCGTCTCCAGCACCTCCCGGTACGTGCCCGGCTCGGTCACGAACTTGCTGAACCCGTCGAGCGCGGCCGTCAGAATCGGTGGCGGCGTCGCCTCGAAGTAGCGGTTGACCAGGCGGTACTTCCCGCTGCCCGCGTCCTTGGTGACGGTGCCGAGCGCCGGGTCGGCGATCGTCACCTTCGGGTTGGCGCTCACGTCACCCCGGCTCGTCGCCCACTTCTCCTGCGCCTGCGCCGTCGTCCACCACTTGAGGTACTTCATGCTGGCGTCCGGGTCGGCCGCCTTGGTCAGCGAGCACAGCGGCCCGCTCTCGAAGATCATGGACGTCTTCGGCAGCGCCGCGTTGACGTTCGGGATCACGAAGAAGTCGTAGTCGGTGCCGGCCTTCATGCTGCGCGTCGTCATGCTCGTGTTGAACCAGGTGCCGAACGACACCATCGCCGCCTTCCCGGTCTTCAGCACGTCGCCGGGGTCGGTCTTGTCGCCCGGGTTGATGAAGTAGCCGGCGTCGATGAGCTGCTTCCACCGCTCCATCACCTGCACCACGCCCGGGTCGGTGTACTTGGCCTTGCCGGTGGACAGGCGGTCGTACAGGTCGGGGTCGGTGCCGGCCATGAGCTGCTCGAACCAGACGAACGAGAACAGCACGCTGGTGTGGTAGAACGCCTTGACGCCGTTCTGCTTGAGCGTTTCCGCGGTCTTGACGAGCTCGTCCCAGGTCTGCGGGGGCTTGAGGTCGTACTTGTCGAAGATCTTCTTGTTGAAGAACATGCCCCAGTAGGCGACGTTCATCGGCACGCAGTATTGCTTGCCGCCGATCGTGTAGTACGGGAGCAGGTCCTGCGACAGGTCGCCCGACTTGATCGCCTCCTGCCAGACGGCCGTGGTCTCGGCCACCTGCTTCTGCTTGACGATCTCCTCCAGCATCCCCCCGGTCTGCCAGGTGAACAGGTCGGGCTTGACGTTCGTGCGGAACGAGGCCTTGATGAAGGCCTGGTACTGCGCCGAGTCCGTGTATCCCGTCGGTTTCATGGCCAGGCCGATGCTCTGCTTGGACAGGGCGCCCATCTCGTCGAAGTACTTCGTCCAGGCGCCCTTGTCGTTGTAGAGCGTCAGCTCGGTCTTGTTCTGGGGCGCGCCGCCGCCGTTGCCGCCGCAGGCGGTCAGGACGAGCGCCGCCACGCCGAGCGTGGCCACACGTGACCGGTACATGGGCCGGCCTCCTTGGTTCTATTCGGGGGGTTGCATCCGGTGCTCGATAACCGTCTTCACGTCCATCAGGTGGGCCCGCATGCGCTGCTCGGCCTGCGCCTCGTCACGCGCCTCGATCGCCTCCAGGATGGCCAGGTGCTCCTCGTGGTCCCGGCGGCGGTCGTCGAAGATCTGCAGGATCTCGCGCTGCTCCGGCCCGTGGACCGTGAGCAGCGAGTCGACCACCTCGTGCAGCACGCTGTTGCCCGCCATCCGGGCGGTGGCCCGGTGGAAGGTCATGTTCGCGTCGTGCAGCTCGGCGTCCTGGCCGCGCAGATGCGTGCTCGCCTCGTCGAGCGCCCGCTTGAGCGCCCCGAGCTCCTCGCTGCCCGCGTGCCGGGCGGCCAGGGCCGCCAGCGGCGGCTCGATCAGGATCCGGGCGTCGAGCAGCTCCAGGAGCTGGGCGGCGTGGATCTCGCGCATGTTGGGGTTGGGCAGGACGAGCCGCTCGATGGCGGCGCCGACGTAGATGCCGGAGCCGTGCCGCAGCTCGATGGCCCCGGTGGCCTCCAGTCTGCGTAGCGCCTCGCGCAGGGTCGGGGTGGTGACGGCGAAGCGCTGGGAGAGCTCCCTGGTCGAGGGCAGCCTGTCGCCGGGCCGGTGCCCTCCCGTACGGATGAGCTCCAGCATGCGCTCGGTCAGAGCGTCGGAAAGCGTGGGCCGCGCTACCTCGGACATATCAAGTGATCTAATCACTTATTGGGCACGGCGTCTATGAGGTCTTTTTCGCCGGGGCCTTCGCTACCTCTTGATCAGGTCCATCATCATGTCGATCTGACCCTTGCGAGAGCTCTGCACCTGCGCCGCCCACCGCTGCACCGTCGGGTTCGCCCCGCCCGCCACCTCGGCGGCGGCCATCTGGACGGCGTCGTCCTGGTGGGAGATGAGCAGGTTGCACAGGTCGTACTCGAAGTTCTTGGACTGCCGCAGCGACTGGATCTGCTTGAGGTCCGTCTCCGGCATGCCGCCGTGGTGGTCGTGCGCGCCGGTGGCGGGCGTGAGCGGCTGGTCCCAGGAGTGCAGCCAGCGCAGCATCATCTCCACCTCGCTCTGCTGAGTGCTCTCGATGGCCGCGGTCAGCGTCCTGAGCTGGGGGTCGGTGGCCCGCGACGTGCCCACCTTGGCGATCTCGATGCCCTGCCGGTGGTGCTGCACCATCATCTGGACGAACATCACGTCCTCGGCGTTGACCGGGGGTTCGTCGCTCGCCTGCGGGCCGCAGGCGGTGGCCAGCAGGAGGGTCAGGCCCGCCAAGACACGACTTCCGCGCACCGGCCCTCCCATGACTGTTAGGAAACCTTCCTAAGGGTTGACCACATCCACCGGCCAGCGCAAGAGCTTTGGCCGGTTCTCACCATACGTCTGATTTGCGGAGTATTTCGCTCGTGTGGTGGCGGGCGATCCCCAGCATGAACGCGCGGTCGGGGAAATCGCCGTCCAGCAGGCGCAGCGGGCCCGCCACCAGCGACAGGTGCTGGGCCAGTTCGTAGAGCCGCATCCTGCGCTCGTCCAGGTCGCCGCCGGTGCGCAGGCGGGCGTAGTGGTCGCCGAAGCGGATCCGCAGGAAGACGTGCTCCCATTCGACGTCGAAGAACATCGCGCCCTCGATGTCGATCAGCACCGGCCTTCCGTCGTCGTCCATCAGGACGTGGTCGGGGCCCAGCTCGCCGTGGATCAGGCCGTGGTCCGTACGCGGCTCGATGCCCGCGGCCAGCCCCCGCAACCTCTCCTCCAGCTCTGCCGCGACCGCGCCGATCGGCTCCACCCGGGACGCGGCCTCTCCGAGGTCCGTCAGCGCCGCCTCCAGCACGATCTCCGGGGCCGCCCTGCCCACCGGCCGGCCGCTCTCGACTCGCGCGACCTTGCCCAGCCCGGGCTCGCGGCACCGCGCCATCGCCCGCAGGTCCTGCGCGAGTCGTTCCATGGCCTTCGTGTCCCCTGCTTTCAGCCGTGCCTCCAGTGTGCCGCCGCGTACGTCCTCTATCAGTGCCACGTCGGCGGGGTAGAGGTCGCGGCCGTCGTCGGCGACGTACAGGGCGGGGACCCGTACGCCTGCCTCGGCCAGCCGGGCGTGGGCGGCTCTGAACAGCGCGAGGCCCGAGCCGTGCGTGAAGGGCTCGGGGCGCTTCAGGTGGGCTGCGTCCCAGTAGTCCTCGTCGTCTGACCAGACGTAGAGGACGGCGGTCGGGCCTTTGTCCTGGAAGGTCAGGCGGTAGACGCCCTTCTTGGAGCCGCCCTTGAGGCGGTTGACGTGGGCGAGGCGGCGCTCACCGCCGTACACCTCCCGCACCAACGCGGTCAGCTCTCCGCGGCCCGCGAACCGCCGCCGGGCCCCGTTCCCGCTCCCACTTCCGCTCCCGCCACCCCCGCTTCCCCTCCCGCTTCCGCCTTCACTCCCGCTTCCGCTCCCGCCTCCACCCGCGCTTCCCTTCCCGCTCCCACTCCCACTTCCGCTCCCGCCCCCGCTTCCGCTCACGACCCCGCCCCCGCTTCCGCCCCCGCTTCCGCTCACGGCCCCCCGCCTCCGCTCCCGATCGCGCTCACAGCGGCTGCTCCAGCCAACGCCGCATCGGCCCGAAGCCCAGCGCCGCGAAGAACGCCTGCGCCGGGCCGTTGAAGTCCCAGACATCCGTGACGACGGCGGTGCACCCCGCCTCCCTGCCCCCCACCCGAACCGCCTCCACCAGCGCCGCACCGACCCCCGTCCGGGCGTGCCAGGTATCCACCACGATGTGCTCAATCATCACGAACCTGCGGGGACGGTTGAGCACGCCGCCGGGGTTGCGGTGGATCGTCGCCGCGACATAGCCGATCGGGCGCGCGTCCACCTCGGCAACGAAGGCCAGCGTGTCCTCGCGGCCCAGGAAGTCACGGAAGCGGTCCGCCAGTTCCGCCTCTGCGGCGGGCGGGTGAAAGACATCCGGGCGGTGCTCAACGTGCAGGGCGTGAACGAAGTCGTTCAGCCTGGCCAAGGTTGCGGCGTCGGCCGTGGCGGCGGGGCGGATGGTCATCCGGCGATCCTCCCGTGCGGCGGTGCTCGGTCGCCACGCGTTTCGCCCCTTGACATGAAGTTGGGTTGAGGTCGCACGGTTGATCTCATGACAAGCTTCGAGATCGGCGTCATCCTGCCCGGAATCGCCGTACAGCGCCGGGACGGGCTCACACCGGCGCAGGCCGCCGCCCACGCCGAGGCGGCCGGGCTCGACGGCGTCTGGCACGGTGATCACCTCGCGGTCGGGGGACCGGTACTCGACGCGCCCATTGTTTTGGCCACCGCCGCCGCGGCCACGTCCCGAGTCAGGATCGGCACCAGCGTGTTCATCCCGGCCATCCGACCGCTGGCCTGGGCGGCCAAGCAGGTGGCGACCCTGCAGTACGTGTCGGGGGAACGGCTGGTGCTCGGGGTGGGGTCCGGTGGCGGGCCGGCGCAGTGGGCGGCGGCGGGGGTGCCGTATGAGGAGCGGGGCCGGCGGACGGATGCCGCTCTGGAGCTGTTGCCACGGCTGCTGGCGGGAGAGGCTGTGGTGCTGCCGGACACAGCCGTCCAGCAGCCCGTACGGCCCGCGCCCGCCCCTGACACACGCCAGCCCGTACGACTCGCACCCGCCCCCTGACACACACCAGCCCGTGCAACTCGCACCCGCCGTCGCGATGCCGCCGGTCTGGGTGGGCAATGCGTCGGCCGCGGCGATCCGGCGGGCGGCTCGGCTGGGGAACGGCTGGTTCCCGTCCCTGATCTCACCCGAGGAGGTCGCCCGCGGCCGGGACAGGCTGGCCGAGCTGGCGTCCGAGCACAGGCGCCCCACACCCGTCATCGCCATCGGCGGCACCGCCCATGTCGGCGGTGGACCCGCCGCCCAGGCGGAGATCGCGTCCGGCATCAGCGGCGCCTACGGGCGTCCGTTGGAGGAGGTCGCCGGAATCCCGCTCACGGGCCAGCCAGAGGAGGTCGCCGAGAGACTGGCCGAGTACCGCGCCGCCGGGGCGAGCCACGCGGTGATCGGCGTCTCGGGCGGCGACTGGCGGGCCCAGGTGGACCTACTGGCCGAAGTCAGAGCCCTCCTACTGCCCTAACCAGCCACACCCCCGCTCACCCCGACCGGCATCCCCGCATCAACCCAGCCGCTCCCGACCAGCACCCGCCGACCGGCAGCTTCACCTCAGCCCAGCCCCACCCCTGACGGGCAGCTTCGCCTCAGCCCAACCGCGCCGCACTCCCAGCGATCCACCGCCCTGGACCTGCCGCACCCCGACCGGCACCCTCACCTCGGCCTACCGCTCCCGCCGACCGGCAGCTTCACTCCAGCCCAGTTGCACCCCCGACGCGCTGCTCTTCGCCTCAGCCCAGTTGCACCCCCGACACGCAGCTCTTCGCCTCAGCCCAGCCGCGCCGCACGCCAGCAATCCACCGCCCCCGGCTGGCCACACCCAGCCAACCGATCAAGCACCTCCGCCAACTCCCCGGTCCGCACATTCCCCGGATCGTTGGTCTCCTGGTGCGGATCAACCACTGTGTCGTAGTACTCGGGCCGCCCCTCCCCCTCATACTCCACATACAACTCCCCAGCCGTCCGAACGGCGGCATAACTGGGCGGCCCAGAATTGGCAGGCGCCTGCAACTCCTCAGCATCAGGATCCGGCTCGCCAGGAGCACCAGGATCCGGCTTGACGTGCTCAATCAACGCCGCCTCCCGCCACCCCGCAACCTTGTGCCCCTCGATGAGCCGCAACAAGCTACGCCCGTCCCGCAGCTCACCCCTCACCCCCGCCATATCAAGAAACGTCGCAAACAAATCCACGTTCTGCGCGATCGCATCAACGGCGAAATCCCCGGGCCGCCCCACCGCCGGCCGCTTGACCAGCAGCGGCACCCGTACATCATGATCATAAGCAGTGCTCTTGCCCCGCAACAGCCGATGCTGTCCCAGGTGGAACCCGTTATCGCTGGTGAACACCACATACGTATTGCGCTGCTCCTCAGCACTCAACGCGCCGAGCACCCGCTCCACCATGTCGTCCACCGACTGCACCATCCGGATGCGATCCCGGAAATCCTTACGCAGTTCCTTGATCACCCCAGCCCCGAGCGGCTCCCGCCGCACCCAGGAGGGCTTGTCAGAGGTGTCCTCGTTGAACGCGGGCAACGCCGCCACATCGATGCCCGCACAATCGGCCCCACCACAGTCACCATGCGGAAACTCCCCCGCCGGGAACTGGTTCTTCGGCCGGTCCCTTCGCGCCGGCGGAAATCGCGGCTCCTTGTCCCCGGCCTTCGCCCCGATCCTGGAATGCGGCGAGAACGGCGACACCTGAAGAAAGAACGGCTCCCCTGGCGCGTGCCGCCGCGACCTCTCGATGAAGTCGACGGCCCGCCGCCCCAGCTCGTCCGTCAGATACTTCCCACCGGAGGGATCGAGCGGCTTCTCCTGCGCCGTCTCCTCCTTGATGTACCGGGTGAGCTGATACGTGAACTCGCTGTATCCACCCCCGGCGGCCACATGCCATTCATCCCACCCGACGGGCACGTGGTACCCGGCCGGCACCGGATATTCGTTGATGTACTTGCCCAGGTACCCCGTCCGATAGCCCGCCTGATCCAGGGCGACCGCGTACGTCCGTCCTTCGTGCTTCTCGAACGCCTGATAACCGCCGCCGTCGCTGCCCTTGTTCGTGGCCACCCCCGTGTTGTGCGGGAACTGGCCGGTGAACATGGAGGCCCGCGACGGACAGCACAGCGAGTTGGAGACGTAGTAGTCGCTGAACGTCGCACCGTTCTTCGCCAGCCCGCTCACCGCGTCCATGTACGGAAGCAGATCGGCCGACATGTCATCGACCAGAAAGAAGATGATGTTCGGCCGCTTCTTCACACCAGCAGCCCCGGCCCCGGCTTGCGACGCCACCGAACCCATGACCAGAACGACGGTCAACGCCACCGCCATGACCCTGCGTAAGTCCCGGACCATCGACATGACCACCCCTTTTGACACCACCGACAGATCGCAGTCACGAAAGACGCTAATTCCCGATCGGCACTCGATCAAGGTTCCGCCTTGCGCCGGACCCGCGAACTCCATCAAGATCGTCTCCCCAGAGGAAGGCGGCACCCGCGTGGACTTCACCGTTCAATACGAGCCCACCCCCGACGAAGTGGAGCGGGCACGTCAAAGGCCCTAATCAGCCAGGAAGTGCGGTGGTCGCTGTTCTCGAACGTGGTCACCACCCTCGAGTTCTGGCTGTTCTTCGTCAACAAGCAGGCCAGCGGCGTCCTCCCCAGAAACGCACTAACGCCCGGCTTTCTACCTTGACCTCGAAGGGCTAGAGAGGACGCCGCAAGGTCATCGACTGGGACCGGCCATCCCCATCCCCCACAGCATGAAAGTCCACGACGTCGAAAAACTCGCGCGCGAACTCCTGCAGCCGGTCGTCGTCACGGAAGGAGAAGAACCGAGCCGGCTGATGATTGTCGCCCTCGAACAGGCCTTCCCCCACGATGCTGCCTCCGCCGTACACACCGATGAAGAACAGACCGCCGGGCCGCACCACCGCGCGGATCGCCGCCAGCACCGCGGAAAGGTCACCGTCAGGTACGTGCAGCAGGCAATTGAACGCGTACACCGCGTCAAAAGAGCCGGGCTCGAATTCAAGCCCGAGAAAGTCCATGACATGGGCTTCGAGGCCCTTGTCCCGGCAACGGTCCACCATGGCGGGCGACAGATCGACGGCCACGACGTTCAGGCCGTTCTCCTGGAAGTAGACGCTGTCCTGCCCGGTGCCGGCGCCGACCTCCAGCAACCGCTCACATCCGTGCTCCCGCAGCCGTCCCAGGAACGTCTCCCGCTCCGCCAGCTTCCACGGGGCCTTGCCGTAGGTGTCGCGCAGCTCCGCACCGTCGTCGTACGCCGCTCTGAGCGGACCGATCACATCGTCGTAGCGCAGGCTCATCGCGCCATGATGCCCCATCCCGACCGCATATCGGCGATGCTGTGACCCGTGGAGTACGTGTCCAGAGCGCCGCGACCACCCCTGACCGCGTTGATCGACGACCTCTACTACCTGGCGGGCACACCCCCGTACCCCCGCCTGACGCTACCGCCCATGCCCTCGGCCCTGCTCATCCTCAACCTCGGCCCCCCATTCCACGTCCGCACCGGCACCGACCCGACCACCTACACCGACGGCTGCGTGATCACCACTCCCACCCGCGCCATCGAATTCTGCTATCCCCCGGCCACCCGCTCGGTGGGCGTGCACTTCAAGCCATGGGGCCTGGCACCGTTCCTGCAAATGCCCGCCGCCGAACTACGCGACCGCCCGGTGACGGTGGAGCAACTCTGGGGCCACCGCACAGCGTCCGAACTACGAGAACGCCTTGCCGCGGCGACCAGCCCCGACGACATGCTCAACCTGCTGGAGAACGAACTGACGCGACGACTCCGCGAAACCACCGGCCTCGGCCTGGTCCGCCATACGAGCAACCTCATCGCGTCGGCCATGGGCGCGGTGCCGATCGCCGATCTGAGCGTCGCGGCCGGCGTCAGCAGCACCCACCTCGCACAACGCTTCAAGGAGCTCGTCGGCGTCACCCCGAAACGGCTCGCCCGCACCTACCGCTTCGCCGCCACCGTGCTCGCCGTCGACCCCGCCGCCGGCCCGGTCAACTGGGTGGACCTCGCCGCCCGCGCCGGCTACTTCGACCAGGCCCACTTCGGCCACGAGTTCCGCCTGTTCACGGGCCTCACTCCGACCCGCGACGTCGACGTCCGGCGCCGGTTCCTCCGCGAGCACCCCGGCCACGCCCTCAACGTCGGCCCCCTGCCCGCCGATTGATTTCTTACAAGAACCAGCGCCTCCGCCACGCCACCATGGAACTCCCCCGAGCAGAGGAGCGCGCCATGAGCAAGGTCGTCATGTACAGCACAGTGTCGGTGGACGGCTTCATCGCGGACACGAACGACCAGGTCGGCCCACTCTTCGACTGGCTGTCCAACGGCGACGTGCCGCTGGATGCGACGGGGGACATCAAGGTGTCGCAGCCGTCCCACGACTACATCCGCCCGTACTGGGACGAGATCGGCGTCACGGTCGTCGGCCGCCACGTCTTCGACCTGACGAACGGCTGGAACGGCAAGCCCCCGGCCGGCATCGACCACCTGGTCGTCGTCACCCACCGCCCTACGCCCGAGACCTGGAACCCCAACGCGCCGTTCCACTTCGCGGACGGTATCGAGACCGCCATGGCCAAGGCGCAGGAACTCGCAGGCGACCGCACGGTCGAGGTCGCGGCGGGCGACGTCGGCGGCCAGGTACTGGCCGCCGGGCTCGTGGACGAGGTGGCCATGGACGTGGTGCCTGTGGTGTTCGGATCGGGCAAGCGCTACTTCGGGACTGTCGACGCGCAACATTTGCTGGCGGACGCGGATGTCGTGGTCAGAGGTGACCGAGTGCTCCACCTGCGCTATCGGGTACGCCGATAACTCACCGGTCGGCGTTGCCGATCACAGCAGCGAGAATCCGTGAATCCAGCATCGCTTTGGAGAACGAAACACCCGTGATCCTCTTCGTCAGTGCGAAACTCCGCGGGAACGTGGAGTCGATCCCCGGCCCTTCCCAGTCGTGGTCGGGATCCAGCCCCACCTCTCGCATCTCCTTCACCAGCCGGTCCGGATCGGATCCCGTACGCGCATGCGGGCCCAACTGGTCGAACCAGGTGACCTGTTCGCCGTCCACCGCGTAAATGAAGTAGTCGCTGGCGTGCAGGTTTCGGTGGACCACCACAAGCTCGCCGTCCAGCGAGAGGCTCCGCATCGAGCGGCGATCGAGGCCAATCGATCCGCCCCAGAGCTGGATGAGAACCGTCCAGCCGCCGGCCTCGATGGCGCCTACGTAGCTGCTTCGGAAGTTGTCGGCATCGATGCACCACATCGTGCGCTCTTGAAACTCTTCGAATGTCACCTGTTCCACGTCGGCAGCTCCCGCCCCGAGACGAGTCAACGCCTCGAGAGGGGTGAGGGAGCGGACGAAGGAAACACAAGCGCAGTCATGGAACGGGCCGAACTCGCCGAGCCAGCCGAACTCTTCGTATTCGGATCCGGTCACCACTTGTCCCAACCGGAGTATGCCCACCAAGGGCCGGCGATCGGGTCGAACCGCTCGAGGTCGCCTTCGGGCATCTGACCCGCTGGACTCCAGATGAAACCGGCCGACGTACGAACTCCAGGATCATCGACGGTGAACCTAGCTCCACCGCCGGGCGTCGCCTCCGACCAGCACGTTGGATAAAGGCCCACCTGGTGACACTCACGCGAGTAGGCGCCGTTCCGGGCCACCGTCTCCGCATGGGATATCAGCGCGGACTCCGACAACGCGAACCGCACCCGAAACGGCGCATCGAGTGACACGGCCACGACAACACCGCAGACGATGACCCACGGCATGAACCACCGGACCTTGCGGTCACGCACCGCGTCGGCATCGCGGATGAGCGCGACGGCTGCACGCACGGTCCAGACAAGAGCAAGAATGCCGCCGACGAGGTACGCCCAAAGGAAGAACTCGACGTAGACGTAGGGAGCGCTGGCCCACCACAGGGCTACCAAGGACGCGAGAGAGAACACTGTCAGTAACGGCCATCCCGGCGGCTTGTCGAGCACGGCGCAACTCTAGGACCTTCGCTTGGATCTTGGCCATATGGATACGCGCTGGTGAAACGCAGAGCCCATCCGCGAGATCGCGAAGGGCCTTGAAGTAGAGGTGAGGGGCCACGATGATTCCGGACAGCCGTGTTATGGGTGCAGCCTATGCGGCCGTCTGGATTGCAAGGGCCTCGTTGAGAACCTCCAGGGGCGGCCGGTAGCCGAGCGCCGAGTGCAGGCGCCGAC